>NZ_FNUW01000005.1:30784-263133 GCF_900108285.1 Bacillus sp. ok061
AACGGAACCGGAGGAAACCCAGGAGGCGGAACGGGAACAGATAACGGAACCGGAGGAAATCCAGGAGGCGAAACAGGAACAGATAACGGTAAAGTTATTGAAAGTACAACGAATCAAGTTGTACATCAAAAAGCAGAAGTATTAACAAAAAATATATCTAGTGTATTAATAAAAGAAGCAGTAGATACAGTCGAAAGTTATCAAGGTTTAATGAGCCTTTACGAAATGTATTATGGGATTGATTTAAGAACGAAAGATGTAGGTCCTAAGTTAGAAGAGGGAAGTTTAGATGCAATTGCGACGGATCAATCTTTGTACTACGTATTAAATAAACAAAGCTTAATTGATTTAATTTCAAATCTTGTGTCATCTAGTATTACGACAGAAGTTAAGCAAGATATGACAGGGTTAAAACAAAAATAGACTCTTATCAACAATTCATTACTAGTGCGGATCAAAATTCAATACTACTAGCAGAGAAATTAAATGGAACGACGCAACAAGCAACTAGTATGAATGAAAATTTAGGTGAGTATGTAAAAGGTTTAGCGAAATGGCGTGAGAATAGCTTAAAGCTAGTTGAAGAGCAGCAAGTAGTAACAACAAATCATGCTGGTGAGCAAACAGCTGTTTTATCGTTAGATTCTGGTATTAAATCATTAATGATGCAAAGTCAGTCATTGGTCGAAAGTTCGAAGCATAGTTTAGCAACTTCAGACGATGTATATAAAACATTTGATCAAATCAATGGACAAGCAAAAGAAATTCAAGACAGCGGAACGACAATTGTTTCAAAAGCTGATTTATTATTAAATGACTTTACGAAGAAAATGGAAGATGATAAATCATTCTCCAAAAACTTTACGAAAATTTTAGCGAATAGCCGTATTGGAGATCGTCAAAATGAGATGTTATATGACTTTTTAGCTAGTCCAGTTCAAAAGCAAAATGATGGAGTAATTGTAGCAGGAAATGCTTTTACACCATACTTAATTGTATTAACTTGTTTCATTGTTGCATTATTTACAGCATACGCAATTGCGAATCAAGAAAAGAAACGAATGCAATCAGATCATTTTGAAGAGAAATTCTCATTAATTGATATGAATGTACCAACTACAGTAGTAGCTTTCGGTATATCAATTGTGGAAGGGATTAGTATAGGTATCATTTCTGGGCGTCTTTTAAAGTTCGGTCAGGATCAAAGTTTACTATGGATTGCGTTCATCACATTTATTATGATGGCGTTTGTATTAGTCTCAACCTACTTATTACGACAAATAAAAATGGTAGGAATGTTTATACTATTAGTATTTTTAAGCATGTACCTATTTTTAACTGAGGCAGTTGGAAGTAAAGTAGATCAAATGTCGTCTGTCGGAAAGATACGTCAATTCTCACCGCTTCAGTATATAGAAAGTTTTCTAAATGATTTTATTAGTGGTAAAGATACTGGGAAAGTTATTTTTGTCGTATTGTTTGTAATTGCCATTATTGGATTGGTTAGTAATCTATTTGTATGGCATAAGAAATGGGAGGAAAAAGAAGTAAATGATCAAACAATGGAGCATAGTGGCTAAGTTATCATTTCTCTCTATCCTTTTACTGTTTGTCGCGCTACCGATCAGGAGCGCGGCTGACAGTTATCTTGGTGATGATGGGAAGATTAAGTTTAAAGTGGATCGACTTGAAGAAAGCGACCAAGAAAAAAATAAAAAGGAACATAAGGAAACAGAATTAGATAAAGCATCAATTGAGTTATTTAACCAAGATATAGAAGAAGAAATTGAGAAAAAGAAAAAGAAAGAACAAAAAGATATGGAAGCTCTGCGAGATTCTCTTTTTATAAAACAAAAAGAGAATAATAGTGTTAAAGATACGAAAAATAGTTTGTTTAGCAGTGAATACATTGTCAGAAAAAGTGCAGATGAAGTAGCGAGTAATGAAACAATGAATGAAGAGCCAATTAGTATAACAATAATATTATTATTTGGCGGCGGCATTCTACTTATTTGCATCGGTATTTATACGGTTCTTCGTAAAAGTTGGAGGTAAAGCGATGGCAATACAAACACATATTAATGTCACAGTAGATTTTAATAAATGGAATGGAAATACATACGATTTGCGTATTCCGAATCACCAATCTATTAAATATTTATTGAAAAACTTATTAGATACGCTAAAGATTGATAATCATGAAGGTTCACATTTTGTAATTAAAGTGAAAAATAAGTCAATTGTTTTAACAGATAATGATCGTTTAATTGATCACCAAATAACAGATGGAGATATTTTGCAAGTTTTATAAAGAATATTTTTTACTTTTAGTTATTTGAAAATAAGTTATTACGGGTTATAAAGAAAAGGAGAAGAGGATAAACATGACGGAAAAAATAATTCAAATTGATGCAATGAACTATCAATTTCAAATAGAAAAAGAAAATTGGAAATTGGAGATGACCAAATCTCAAACACGTATAAAAGACTTCCGTCAATTCGATATAATTACGGGCGAATCATCTGAATTTGTACCATTAACAATAGAAGAAACGGATGATATGTTTACGTTTCTATATCAAGTAGATAAAAAATTATATAAGTGGGACGATCTTAGCCGTTTTGGAAGAAATGAGAAATTAAGACTACTTCGGAATGTTGCGCAGTTTCGTAAATATTTAAATAAACGAATCACGTTCTTTTTACATCCAGACAATATAGTTTTTAATGCTAATTTAATACCAAGTATTATACATAGAGGAATTCGAGATATTGTTCCACCAACCCCGTTATTAGAAGAGCAATTTTTAACACAATATAAGTGTCTAATTATTGCTTTATTCTCCCAAAAACATAACTTTGATGATTTGTATGCTGGGTTACTAAAAGATGCAAAAGAAACAACATTTGAACAGACCGTTGCTCAAATGGAAAGCTTAGATGCATTACTGCAGTTTCTTGATGACAGCTTTGAGAAGGAACAAACAAAAACAGAAAAAAATATGCAGTTAGTACCTAAAAAAAGCTATAAATCATTTAAATACTTAGCTTTTTCCTTCATAGCGGCGACAGTTATTTTAGCTGCTCCTTTAATATATTTCACTTTTATAAAATTTCCTTATCAAAATAAATTATTAGAAGCAAATGCAAGTTTCATAGCAACTGATTATGACAAAGTCATTACGCAATTGAATGAAGAGGAGTTTGAATCATTACCGATTGCATCTAAATATGAGTTAGCATTTGCATACATTACAGCTGAAAAACTAGGTGAAGCTCAAAAGAAATCGATTATGAAAAACATTAGTTTGAAAAGTGATGAAAAGTATTTGCTGTATTGGATGTATAACGGAAAAGGTAATTTTGATAAATCATTAGATTTAGCTAAGACACTTGATGATCCTCAGCTTATTATGTACGGCCTTGTTAAACAAATTGAATCACTGAAAAATAATCCGGATTTATCAGGGGAAGAACGTGATCAAAAGTTAAAAACATATGAGCAACAATTAGATGAATATAAAAAGAAATATGGCAATTCATCAAGCGATAAAAATTTGTCGGACACAGAGAAAAAAGAGTAAGCACTTGATGAGACAGTTGAAAAGGAGCAGTGAACACGGATGGAGCAACTATTAGTATTGACTTATGGAGACAAAATATATAAGTGCACATTACATCCAAATGAGCAATCAATAGTGTCGATTGGAAAAGAGTGGACAAATGATATTACGAATCCAAGTTTAGAACAAGAAGTAGAGTTAAAGTGGAATAATGAAGTAAATGCTTGGATGGTACAGGATCAATTAATAGAATTTAATAAGGAAATTGAGATTGGGAAAACAAGAGATGTGAGCTTGAAAATCTTTATATCTATTGTTGGCACAACTAAAGTGTTTGATATCGGAACGAAACATTCTCTTACAGTGAGTCAAAACGATTACGATGATATTTCTATTACCGGGACTAGTGTAGATTTAATGCTATCTCGCGAAACGTTGTACGATTCTTTTAAAGTGAACGTGTATGGCGGGGATGTATTTCATAATTATACGAAGTTAAAAGATAGCGTTATGTTGGAATCAGGAGACGTATTATATTTTGATGGTATTTTATTGGAGATTGGTAGTGAAGACATTCAAGTACTTTCTTCAGAAGATAAAGTGAAATCTGCGTTACCTATTTTAGTAGAATCAGAAACAAATTATCAAAGTGGTTATCCAGACTATCATCGTTCACCGCGTATTATTTATCGTGAACCAGAAGAGAAAATGACAATTGCAAAGCCTTCAAGTATGCCATCAAAACCAACGGAGCATTTAGCAAGAATCATTGCACCTTCACTTGTCATGATTGTCGTAACTGTATTACTTGCTATTTTCATGAAATATGGAATGTTTATTATTGCATCGATTGCGATGACATTAGTAACAATCATTGTTTCTGTCACATCGTATATTAAAAATTTGAAGCAATATAAAGTCGACATTGTTGAACGAGATAAAAGCTATAGAGAGTATATAAAACAAAAAACGAAAGATTTACATGCAGAAAGTGAAAAACAGCGTCACGCATTACATTATCACAATCCAAATGTAGAAGTAATACGTAATATGGCAGTTCAAGTAAATCCTAGAATTTATGAAAAAACAATGTTACATCATGATTTCTTAACATTTAGCGTTGGAACAGGACAAGCTAATACGAGTTTTGAAATTCAATTTAATGAAGAAGAATTTAGTCAAACGAAAGATGAATTAATCGATATAGCACGTGAACTAAGACAGCGTTATCTATCATTGGAAGATGTACCAGTTGTAACAGATTTAATGAATGGACCAGTCGGTTATATTGGCCAACGCTCTTTAGTGTTAGAGCAATTACAATTATTAGTTGCACAAACGGCTTTATTCCATAGTTATTATGACTTGCAGTTTATTACTATTTTTCCGGAAGAAGAAAAAGAAAAATGGGATTGGATGCGCTGGTTACCTCATGGAAGTGTTCGTGATATAAATGTACGTGGATTTGTATACCATGATCGTAGCCGTGATCAAGTGTTAAATAGTTTGTATCAAATATTGAAAGAACGAAAATTAAAACTAGATGAAAAAAGTTCTACTAATGAAAAAATGTACTTTGCACCGCACTATGTCGTTCTCATTACAGATGAAAAACTAATATTAGACCATGTTGTTATGGAATTCTTTAATGATGATCCGAGTCAATTAGGTGTATCACTTGTATTTGTACAAGATGTTATGCAAAGTTTACCGGAGCATGTGAAAACGGTAATAGATATAAGAGATGCAAAACAAGGGAACATCATCTTAGAGCAAGGAGAGCTTGTTAACCGTCAATTTAAACTAAATCACGTACCGAAAGGGTTCAATTTAGAAGATATTTCACGGGCATTAGCACCATTAAATCATTTGCAAAACTTAAAAAATAGTATTCCAGAAAGCGTAACATTTTTAGAAATGTACGGCGTTGAAAAAGTAAAAGAACTGAATATCACAAGTCGTTGGGAGAAAAATGCAGCGCATAAATCTTTAGCTGTACCACTTGGATTACGTGGTAAAGAAGATATCGTAAACTTAAACTTACACGAAAAAGCACACGGACCACACGGATTAATAGCAGGTACAACCGGTTCAGGTAAATCGGAAATTATACAATCGTATATTTTATCTCTAGCAGTCAATTTCCACCCGTACGAAGTAGCCTTTTTACTAATTGACTATAAAGGCGGCGGAATGGCGAATTTATTCAAAAACTTACCGCATTTATTAGGAACAATTACGAACTTAGATGGAGCACAAAGTATGAGAGCGCTCGCATCAATTAAAGCTGAATTGCAAAAAAGACAACGCCTATTTGGGGAAAATGATGTAAACCATATTAATCAGTATCAAAAACTGTATAAAGAAGGCTTAGTAAGTGAGCCGATGCCACACCTATTTTTAATTAGTGATGAATTCGCGGAACTGAAGTCAGAACAACCAGAATTTATGAAAGAGTTAGTTTCAACAGCGCGTATCGGTCGTTCACTCGGGATCCATTTAATATTAGCTACGCAAAAACCGAGTGGTGTTGTAGATGATCAAATTTGGAGTAACTCGAAATTCAAACTAGCACTAAAAGTTCAAAATACGTCAGATAGTAATGAAATCTTAAAAACGCCAGATGCTGCTGAAATTACATTACCAGGACGTGCTTACTTACAAGTTGGGAATAATGAAATTTATGAACTATTCCAATCAGCTTGGAGCGGAGCAGACTATGTAGAAAACAAAGAGGATAAAGAACATTTAGACGCAACAATCTATGCAATAAATGATCTAGGACAATATGAAATATTAAGTGAAGATTTAAGTGGACTTGGTAGCAGTAAAGAAGTAATAAGCGTACCATCTGAACTGGATGCTGTTATTGACTACATTCACGATTACGCAGAAATAAATGAAATTGAAGCGTTAGCTAGACCGTGGTTACCACCACTTCCAGAAAGCGTATATTTACAAGACTTACACGCTATTCAGTTCAAAGAAGCATGGACGAAAGAAAAGAAACCATTACAAGCAACAGTTGGTCTACTAGATCAGCCTGAATTACAATCACAAACACCATTAACACTAGATATTAGTAAAGACGGACACGTAGCAGTCTTCTCAAGTCCAGGCTACGGAAAATCAACATTCTTACAATCAGTCATTATGGATGTAGCTCGCCAGCATAGTCCGGAGCATTTGCATGTGTATTTATTAGACTTCGGAACAAATGGCTTAATGCCATTAAAATCTTTACCGCATGTGGCAGACATCATTACATTAGACCAAGTTGAAAAATGCGAGAAATTTCTTCGTCGCATAGAAGACCTATTAAAAGAGAGAAAGCAATTGCTAAGTAAATATGGTGTTGCGAGTCTTGAAATGTATGAGAGAGCTAGTAAAGAAGTATTACCAACAATATTAATTACGTTAGATAACTATGATGCTGTTAGAGAAGCTGGATTTGTCGAAGACTTTGAACGCATTATTGCACAAATTGTACGTGAAGGGGCAGCAGTAGGAATTCATTTAATGCTTACGGCTACACGTCAAAATGCATTGAGAGTACAAGTAAATACAAATATTAAACTACAAATTGCTCTATATATGATAGATGAGGCAGAATCTAGAGCTATTGTAGGAAGAACAGAGTTAAAAATTGAAGAATTAGCAGGCCGTGGTTTAGTTAAAATTGACGAACCAACAATCTTCCAAACAGCTTTACCGACAAATGGAGAAGATGTCCTTACTCGAATTGAAAATATACAAGCTGAAGGAAAAGAGATGGATTCCTTCTGGGATGGAGAAAGACCGAAAGCAATTCCTATGGTACCTGAAGTTCTGGAATACAAGGAATTCATTGCATGGCCAGAAACAAGAAAAATTATTGAAGCAGGCAAACTAACATTTGGTGTAGAGACAGAAAACGTTACGCCTCTCGAATTAGATTTAACGGAAGCGTCTAATATTGTTGTAGGGGGAATTAAGAAAGATGAAGTTGAAAATGTAGTTCATCAATTCCTTCAACAGTTAGCAGACAGTGGACACTTTGACCTAGGTTTAATTGATACAAGAACACGAAATTTCTCAAACTATAGAGAGAGCGCTGCTTTATATGTAGCTGAAAAAACAGGAATTGAGAAAACGATTAAACAAGTTACAAACGCTTATAAATCGAGAGAGGCGGCGTTTAAAGAGGAGCAGGAAGCATCAAGTGAAACAGTGAACCCGGCAGAATTTATTAAGAAATTTAAGCCGATTGTAATCGTAATTGCAGATGTAAATGATATTTTAAGTAATTTAGAAGATAGCGATATATATAGTTTAGCGGAATTAATAACAAATGGTGCATTTATGGGCATCCACTTCGTAATTGGCTGTGATGTTGATTCAATTGACAGTCGATACGACTTAGTTTCAAAAACAATAAAAACGCAATCTCATGTTATTTTACTTAGAAAATCATCAGGCCAAATGGTCTTCGATGTATCTAATAAAGATTTAAGTAGTACAAAATTAAATCCATTTGAAGGGTATTTTGTTGAAAATCGTTTTGCTACTAGAATTAAAGTGCCAACTATTTAAGGGGGGATTTGCATGGGGATAGAGGAATTAAATAGTCAAAAATCTGGTTTATTAAGTAGTATAAGTCATCAACAAGGGCAATTGGCTGAACTACAAATGAAACTAAGAAGGCTAATAACTGCTAAAGGGAAATTTGTAAATAATCTTGAAGCAATTAAACAAAATCAAGAGCAGTTTAAGTCTTTAGAAATAAACGAAAGTAGTTGGAAAGGGCAAAGAGCAACTACTTTTAAAGAAACATATGAACAACAAGTCATTTCGAATTTAGGGAAGTTTATCGGAGAACTAGGGAGAGTGCAAGAAGACATCGATCAAGCTATACGGCGGCTTGAAAGAGAAATCGCTACATGTGAGTCTAGTATTCTTTCTCTAAGTAGAAGTGTTTCAATGGTTGATGCTAGTATTCAAGTAGAAGTACAGAAGGCGGGGAAATGATAAATGGGGGAAATTAAATTAAATAAAGGGGTATTTGATGCGAAAGTAAGTGATTTGAAAAGTGGTGCTAGTGATTTAGGTAAGACTAAATTTAATGGTATGCAGTTGAGTCGTACGAATTTGACTAGGCTGATTCAATATTGTGAAGCAATTGAAAAGTTATCTCAAAAGGTGCAGCGATATGAACAGATATTAGAAAATGACTTAAATAAAATACAACAAACTGGGGAGAAAATAGTTGAAAAAGACGAACAACTTGAGAAGCAATTAAGAATGATAGATTCAAATTATCATGCAAAATAAGGAGGGAGAAACGTGGATAAAAATATAGAGTTACAAGAAGTAAAAGAACTTCAAAATAGATTTCAAGCAAGTGCCACTGAGTTGAATCAACAGTTTGAATCATTATTAGGAAAGATAGCGGATTTTAGTGAGATTAATTCATTTCAAGGTGCTGCTGCTGATGGAATTAAAGGCCATTTATCTAGAGTTCATGGAAGTGTTATTTCAGGTTGTATGGTCGCAGCAGAAAGCTTAAGTATGCAATTTGAAAAAGCATTAGAAGATTTTAATAGTTCTGTTGATAGTGATGCAGATACGAAGATTTATGGGAGTTATTTAGATAATGTAAAGCAAAAAATTAATGGGTATAGTAACAGTTTTAATCAATCGAATGAGTTAGCCCAACAGACTATCAGTTCAATTAATGATATTGTTCCGATCCATTATCCCCCATCATCAGGAATTTCTGAAGGGGTTGAAAAAAGTCAAAAAGAAATCAGTGATACGTTAGAAAAACTAGAGGCTTACAATAGTCAACAAAATGATCTTCAAAATTTTGATGACATGTTACGCGGATTAGATGGTGCTATGAGACAAATACAAGAGACTGAAGGGAACTTTTCTAGTGATACAACCGAAAAACTTCTGTCTGAAGGAACCTTTGCATCTATAGTTGGAGTAGCTAAAAAGATTGCGGGATATACGGGTAAAGTGAAAAAAGGAGTAGTCGGATTATTTTCTGGTTATTTACGCCTTGTTTACATGAAAAAAAATTTGGGGTTTGGTGTTGATTTTCATGTTGATGCTCGAAAAGGAAAAGGGGCATATGTATTTAAAACTTTAAACGATGCCGATATTGTAGCGGCTTCCAAACTTTTAGCTTCAGATGCAAATGAAGATGCTATTTTTAAATTTATTTTTAAAGATAAATTTAAAGTCAATTACAACAACGAAACAAGAAATGTAATAAAACAAGCAAAAAAAGATATTTATAAATTGCCTGAATTTAAAGCGGTTGAAGATTTTATGATGACTCGGAATGCAGGAGGTTTTTTAAAAGCATTTAAAAATAGATGGACAGATTCATTTGGGACCGAATTTCAAAAGAGCATTGACGAATTCAATTTTAAGAAGTGGCCAGAGACATTTAAAAAACTCAAAGGTACTGGGACGCTCTTCAAAAGTGTGGCAATTATTGGAACGGGGTTGACAGTTGTAGATAATATTATACAGTCACAAGATGATGGATTTCAGCTACAGGATGTAAGAGATGTTGCATTAGATACAGGTGTGGACTTAGCATATGCAGCGGGAGCAGCAGCAACTGGAGCAGCGATTGGGACTGCTGTGGGACCACTTGGAACCTTGGCAGGAGGAGCTATAGGTGCAGTGGTGGGGATTGGAGCCTCATTACTGGTGAATGAGAAACTTAGCATATTAGGAGGTGAAAGTGTAGTTAGCGGAACAAAGAAATTAGTAAAATGGGCAGTAAATATGAACGATAATTTAAAGTCTGGAAATTATAAAGAGTTTACGAAAGAAAATGAAAAGGTCCTGAAAAAATTAAAATCAATATTTTGGTAATTTATATAAAATTAGAAGGTAGGATAAATGAATGCTAAAGATAAAGGAAGAAGATTTGGGCCTTTTTGAAATTGAAAATAGAAACAGATTAAGTCCGGATTATATAAGAATCTTTTATGGGGGAGTTTTTGCATATACTTCTATACCAATGCTCATCATGTTTTTAGGTGTTTTGCTGAACGGTGATAAGATTTCTTTAACACCATTTGAAACATTTTTGGTACGAACTGAGGTAAAGTTATACATTTTGGAGTTGATTTTTTTAATAATTTTCATGTCTTCAAAGGTTGCTTTTAAATTACAGAAACTCCAAGCCATCGTGACTTTATTTTATTCTTTTCAATTAGCAACATTACCATTTATCGTTATGATGGTTGAAGGAATGTTTGATTTTCCAAGTAATAATAAAACGTTAGTTTATATTGGTTTAATAATGTTAGGTGCGCTTTGTACTCACATTGTAACTACAATTAATGTTTTTAAAAAGGCAAAACATGGAGGATATAAATCGGAAGGACCAGCTGTCTCATTTTTTACTAACGCAAAATTATATTTATTGATTGGAATGACAATTGGTGTAATGGTTCTACTTATATTAATTTTTTTAAATCTTAATTATACATTTAGCCAAATGGCAATTTATATTGTACAAACAATAATATTATATATATTCGCTGTAGTATCAGCAGAATTCGTCCTATTGGTGTATTGTCGCTTCAAATTCCCATCATTTAATATTACGTGGGAACAACATGAAAAGAAGCGCCAAGAATTCATAGCGAATAGAAAAAGAATAATAGAAAAAGAACAAAAGCGAAACAAAAACTGAAATGATATTTGTAAATAATAGTCATAAACTTTTTTTTATGTGTGGAAGAATCTATTTGTGAAGAAATAAATCATTGTATAAGGGGTAGAGATTATGAAAGTTCAGTATAAAGCATTATCGCTTTTAAATTTAATAAGCATCACTCAAATTGTAAAAAAAGATGATTGGTTATTACCAGCTATCGCACTTAGAAATCAAGTAGTTCATAACGATATATACCCAATAGGACCTGTTCTTTTTACGTATTCACCATTAGAGAATGAACCGGAATATGGTGAATATATGTATTGTGTCCCAGTGAATGGAAGGGTAAATATGGAAGAGGATTCACCTTATGAGTATATTGATGCAATTCTTATTGAAGAAGCACTTTGTGTTAGATTCTCAGATGAAGATGGTGATATTGAAGACGCTTATCGTGTTTTAAATGAATTTGCTGAACAGAATCATATGAAATTAGATAGTAGCTTTTATCACGTATGTTTAGATGTATATGGTGATATGTGGTTGGATATTTATGCTCCTATTATTGAAGTAGGTGAATTAGTGCGATGATAGTTGAGGAACAAAGCATTGCTTATACAAATGTTGTATCGAAAGAATATTTTTTTCACTATACTGATATGGAAAAAGTAATAGAAGATTTATTGACAGAAATTGCGCAAGCGAATTTAACGGTCAAAGGCCCAATGTTTTATGCGCTGAAAAATGTACCATCAGATGGAGATATGTTTATTGAATTATTTATGCCAGTATATGAGAGTAGTATTCCTAAATCAGAAACAATGAAGTTTCGAAGTTATTACTATGTTGATAACATGCTAATGAAAAGATATGCAGGAGATTTTGAAACATTAACAGAGTATGCATATGCTGAGATTCTTCAGTATATGGAAGATAATGAACTTGATATGATCTCACCTATTTACCATATTTTTAGTGGTGATGAAGAGTTACAGTATGTTGAAATAAAAATTGCAGTAGATACACAATAATAATTTAGTACACTTTTAGTAATAAAGATATGAAAAGTAAAACCCTAATTTTTGTTTTATTGAAGAATATAAAGGTATTCTTGAATTAAGAGTTCTAATTGTTGTTTTTAGTAGTAAGGGGCCTACATATGTGGTTATTTTCAAAAGAAAAACCTTTGTACTTTCAGTAAGAGTGTGGGGATAAAACTGGGGGATTAATTGAACAGAAAATATTGGATAAAGTATCGGTGGATGATTGCATAATAGCTGTTGAAATGCTTGATATATTGTTTATATACCTAAATTTGCAGAAGAACTTGCAACGATTTTATATATTAGTAATAAAGAATTATCCCGAACGGTTGCTATGTTTGTTGGTACATTTGAAATTTTTGTACAAGTTTCAAACACAACAAAAGTTATTATCCAATGTATTCCGGTAGATGAGGAAATGGAAGAATAAGTATTTTCGGATATGAAAGTGATTGATTTTAAATATAAGAAAAAATCCACTGACGAAGAGAAAGAAGAAATAGCAGAGTGGATGCTGGAATATAAAAAGATGTGTAAAACAATAGCAGAGCACTATGAAATAGCTTAAAAAGAATCATTATTATAATGTAAGAATATCTGAGATTAATAGAACCTTCTCTTTTCATCAAAATGAGAAGGTTTTTATTTTTAATCTACATGATTTAAGTGAATGTAGTTAAGGGTGGGACAATTGGATGTGGAATATAAAAGAAGAAGATTTAGATGAATTTAAAATAACATGTAGAAATCGTTTAAGCCCTGAAGGAGCTATGTTGTTTATGTTTGGTGGAATGCTTTATAGTTCGTTATTGATGCTTTTTATTTTTGGAGCACTAATTAGATTTGGCTGGGATTACTATCCGACTCTTTTTGACACAGTAATAGTCAGAATGGAATTGTTGTTATATAGCCTACAAGTAATCTTTTTTATTATATATCTGATCCCTAAGGTACGTTTTAAATTTCAAAAGCTCCAGACATTGGTGATATTATTATATGCGTTTCAGTTAGGTACTATAGGTCTTACGGCGTTTGTTCTTCCAGGGATGAGTAATTATTCTATTAATTTTATTACGCTTATTTATGTAGGTTTACTAGTATTAGGAGCAATACTTGTTCATGGTGTAACAACATTTGATACTTTTAAACAAGCAAGTAAAGGTGCATTTAGTATGGGAGAAAAATCTACTTCATTTTTTAATAAGGCAAAGAAAAATGTAATGTTGGGTGTGGTAATTTATGTACTAATTCTTCTTGTTTTAATTTATATACAAAATAATTACTCATTGAGCATAATGTTTGGTTACTTTATATTTACGTTCATCATGTACGCGATAGCAATAGGCGCAGCTGAGTTCCAACTACTAGCCTATTGTAGATTTAAGTTTCCGTCATTTTATATTTCGTGGGAGGAACACGAAAGGGGACGTCAGAAAAGACTAAAGCTTTATAAAGAGAAGGAAAAAAGAAAACTAAAGAAATAAAATAAGTTTTGTGTCGAAATGAGGAAAGATGAATGCTTAAAATAAAGGAAGAAGATTTAGGATTTTTTCAAATTACAAATAAAAACCGATTAAGTCCTGATGGTGTAATGGCCTTTTTAGTTGGAGTTTTTGTATACGCTTCATTACCGATGTTTTTTATTATTTTGGGTTTTTTACAACTTGGTTGGGAGACTTATCCAAAATCTTTTGAACGAATAATTGTTTCTGTAGAGTTAGCATTATATATTCTGCAAATCCTTTTTTTGATAATCTATTCATTTCCGAAATTAAGATTTAAATTACAAAAATTACAAGCCGTTGTAATTGTTTTTAACTCGTTTCAGGTTGCAACGGTAGGTTATGCGTATGTATTAATTGAAGCAATATTTGGATATTATTGTGAAAATCTAACAGTATTTTATGTAGGTCTATTATTATTAGGAGCGATAATTACTCATATTGTAATAACAATCCATACTTTTAAAAAAGCAAAATATGGAGGCTATAAGTTAAAAGGGGAGTCAGCCTCATTTTTTACTAATACAAAACTTTGGATGTTAATTGGAATGTTTATTTATATAGTTGTCCTGTTGATATTAATCTTTGCAAGTATTCGTTTTGCGCTAAAACCGATGGTGTTTTATTTTTTACAAACAATTATATTATATGTATTTGCCGTTGCATCAGCAGAATTCGTCCTATTGGTGTATTGTCGCTTTAAATTTCCATCATTTAATATTACGTGGGAACAACATGAAAAGGAACGCCAGGAATTTATAGCAAATAGAAAAAGAATGAGAGAGAAAGAACAAAAGCAAAATAAAAACTGAAATGATAATAGTAATAGATGGTTTTTTTATGGTGGAAGAATCTATTTGTGAAGAATTAAAACATTGTATAAGGGGTAGTGATTATGAAAGTTCACTATAAAGCATTATCGCTTTTTAATTTAATAAGCATCACTCAAATTGTAAAAAGGATGATTGGTTGTTGTCAGCTATCTCACTTAGAAATTAAGTAATTCATAGTGATATATACCCAAAAAGTAGCTAGAGGTGTGTAACTAGATGTGGGATGTAAAAGAAGAAAATTTAGAAAAGTTTAGGATGATATGTAGAAGGCGTTTAAGTCTGGAAGGTGCTTTAGGTTTTATGATAGGAACAATAGTGTATGTTTCAGTTATGATGTTTTTTCTTATTGGTACTTTAGTAACCTTTGGTTGGGACTACTATACTACTTTATTCGAAAAAACAATTGTTAAAATTGAACTTGTGCTATATAGCTTACAAATAATTTTTTTAATTCTATATTCATTTCCAAAAACTCGATTTAAATTTCAAAAGTTTCAAACGATTGTTGTGTTATTATATGCATTTCAATTAGGTACGATATTATTCACGGCTTTAATTCTTCCTAGAATGTCTGATTATATAATCGACGGAATTACATTAGTATATGTAGGCTTCTTATTTATAGGAGCAGTGATTGTTCATATTGTGACAACGATTGATACGTTTAAACAGGCAAGTGAAGGTGCATTTAGTATGAATGAAAGATCCGCTCCCTTTTTTAGTAAAACAAAAGGAGCTATGATGAAAGTAGCTTTAATATACGCATTAATCCTACTTGTTTTGATGTATTTTCAAAATGATTATTCAATTGATTTTTTTGTTATGTATGGAGTAGGAACTGTATTAATGTATGCGGTTGCAATCGGAGCGGCAGAATTCCAACTATTGGCGTACTGTAGATTCAAATTTAAGTCATTTCATATGACGTGGGAAGAGAATGAGAGAATGCGTGGGAGAATTCGAAAGCGAAATAAGAAATTCAAAACGAAAAATAAAGTGAAACTTTAATCAGTGGGGGTTTTCTTCATCCCCCACTGATTATTAGTTGAACCAATCGGACTTTTATGGGCAGTTGATCCCCCACCTAACTTCTTTGCTTTCGCTGCATTTTGAGGTGGGGGTCTTACTGCCCATTAAAGCGGGATAAATAATATATTAATAGAATTTTAGTGCGCGAAAAATAATTGAAACGTATAGAAGGTGAAGGGCCAGGATGTGGAATATAAAAGAAGAAGATTTAGATAAGTTTAGGATGACATGTAATGATCGTTTAAGTCCTGAGGGTGCTACAGGATTTATGTTTGGAGGAATACTTTATAGTTCAATAGCTGTTTTTTCTATTATTGTATCAGGTGATTGGGATTACTGTATGGTCCTCCTTAATATAGGAATTGTTAAGCTGGAAGTGTTGTTATATGCTCTGCAAGTAATTTTTTTCATTCTATATTTATTTCCAAAAGCTCAATTTAAATTTCAAAAGCTACAAACACTTGTTGTATTATTAAATGCATTTCAAATGGCAATAATCTTACTCGTAGTTTTGATTGGTACTAAAATGGCTAATAATTCAATTGATCAGATTACATTACTGTATGCAGGATTGTTATTTTTAGGAGCAGTTGTTGTTCATATTGTTACAACGCTTGATACACTTAAGCAAGCGAGTGAAGGTGCGTTTAGTATGGATGAAAGATCCGCTTCCTTTTTTAGTAAAGGAAAAGGAAAGATGATGAAGTGGGCTACACTATACGCAGTAACTATTCTTATTTTGATATCTTTTCATAACGATTATGGGTTTGATGATTTATTTATGTATGTAGTAGGGACCTTTTTAATGTATACGATAGCAATCGGTGCAGCTGAATTTCAGCTATTAGCATATTGCAGATTTAAATTTCCATCATTTAATAAAACGTGGGAGCAACATAAAAGAGAGACTCCAAGATATCGAAAGAAAAATAAAAAAGGTAAATCGAAACGTAAGGCATAAAGAAAGTGCGTATTGTACGTTTTGATGATAGAAAAGTAATTATTTACAAGAGAGTATTTTAACTTCTAAAAGAAAATTTAATTATGTAAGGTGATTAAAGTGATTAGAAGGTTATCTGATCGAAAATGTAGAGTGGGTAGTGTGATGATGAAATGAACATAAAAAAGGTTTCTAAAATGATTACTATCATAATAACAATCAGCCTACTACAAGCATGCAGTTTTTTTGAAGAAAAGGTAGAGTATGAGCCATTTATTAAGGCATTGGATGAAGGTGACATGAAAAAGGTTATGTCTGCAAGTGATGATGGGTATGCTTTTGTGGAACAAAGAGGTATTTATAGTACGTTTGAGCAAAAAGAAGATGGAGAGCATAGTAAGACAATTCGTCAAACTACGGAAGGTGTATATAATACAAAAGATAAAAGTTTATACGGAGAGGCGATACAAACAGTTATGACTGATATAGAAAAAGACAAGGGAAAAAGGACAAATGAGAATTATAAAAAAGAAACTATTTATAGTACTCATGTTAAGTATGAAAATGGACAGGTGAAAAGTTCGGATTCAAATCTAGATGTTTCATACGTAAACTTAATTGTAGATCGTTTAAATGGGATAGGGAAACTAAAGATGAAGCCCGAAGGTGATATAAAAAAGTTTGATCAGCCTAATTCAGTGGGATATCGACTAACTGAATCTGAATTTAAAGATATTATTAATAATAAATTAAAGATACAATACGATGAATTTGATGGAGCAACAATCGTATTGCACCTGAATGCCTCAAAAAATCCAAAACAAATTTTGCAAATGAGGATAGATATAGATTTTAAAGAAAAGAATGAGGATGGAAAATTAGTAGAAAATATGTTCCAAATAATAACGTATTTTAATAGAAAACAGGATAATAACCAAGATGCAAGACAGGAATATTTAAAATACAAGGCGCAGTACAACAAAAGAGATAGTTAAGAGTGGCGATGAACATAAAAAGGTATAAAATCAGTGACTAAGAAAATTGAATCTTTATTTTGGTAATATACTATAGTTCGGGGAAAGGTGGAGCTAACAAATGTGGAACATAAAAGAAGAAGATTTAGATGAATTTAGAATTACATGTAGAAATCGTTTAAGCCCAGAACGCTCCATGGTGTTTATACTTGGCGCAACTGTTTATAGTTCATTATTCATGCTTTTTATTTTTGGAGCATTAGTTAAATTTGGCTGGGGTTACTATCCAAATCTCTTTGACAAAATAATTGTTTGTATTGAATTAGTTTTATATACCTTGCAAGTAATCTTTTTAATTCTATATCTATTTCCAAAAGTTCGTTTTAAATGTCAAAGGTTGCAAGCGCTTGTGATATTATTATGTACATTTCAGCTGGGAACTATAGGATTCACATTGTTTATACTTCCAGCAATTTCAAATTATTCGATTGATCAAATTACATTATTGTATGTGGGTTTATTGTTTCTAGTAGCAGTTTTTGTTCATCTGGTGACAACAATTGATACCTTTAAACAAGCAGAGAGTGGAGCATTTAGTATGGATGAAAGGGCAGCTTCATTTTTTAGTAAAACAAAAAACAACGTAATGATTGGTGTTACGGTATATGCACTAATCCTTCTTATTTTAATTTATTTTCATAATGATTATGAAATAGAGATATTAGCAGGGTATATAGCAGGAACTCTTGTAATGTACGCGGTAGCCGTAGGCGCAGCAGAGTTCCAATTATTAGCCTATTGTAGATTTAAATTTCCGTCATTTTATATTTCATGGGAGGAACACGAAAGGGAACGTCAGAAAAGACTAAAGCTTTATGAAGAAAAGGAAAAAAAGCAAGCCAAAGAAATAAAATAAGTTTTGCTTTCTGAAAATTCGAACGGAATATATAAACAATTAAGGATTGTATAAAAATCGATGCTATTAAAAATTAAAGTATCTTCAACATAATCTGTATGAGTTAATAAATACCGGTAAGTAAAGGTGAACTATATTACTATCAAAATGGGAATGTAATGAACCTAAAAATGCCTAGAGAAATCAACGGGGTGTCAGTATGAAGTTAAAGAAGAAAGCTAGGATGATGATAGTTCTGTTAATAGTATCAAGTTTATTAAGTGGATGTGGTTTTGGGGAGACGAAGATAGAATATGAGCCATTTGTCAAAGCTTTGGATGAAGGTGACATGAAAAAGGTTATGTCCGCTAGTGATGATGGATATGCGTATGTGAAACAAAGAGGTATATATAGTACATATGAGCAAAAGGAAGATGGAGAGCATAGAAAAACAATCTATCAAACTTCGGAAGGGATATATAATACGAAAGATAAAAGTTTATATGGAAATACAACACAAGAGGTTACTTCAGCAGTAGACAGCAAAGATAATAAAGAAGAAGTTGTTTATCGTACCAATATTATGTATAAAAATGGACAGGTACAAAGTCCGGAATCGAATCTGGATGTTTCATATGTGAACTTAATTGTAGATCGTTTAAAAGGGATAGGGAAACTAAAGATGAAGCCCGGGGATGATATAAAAAAGTTTGATCAGCCTAGTACTGTTGGATACAAACTAAATGAATCAGAGTTTCAGAGTATTGTTAATGATAAGTTGAAAATACAATATGATGAATATGATGGTGGATCAATCGCATTGCATATAGATTCTAAAGATAGTTCAGAGCAGATATTGGAGGTAAGTATTGTAATAAATTATAAGAAGCGAAATGATGAAGGTAAGTTAGTAGAATATATATCACAAATACACACATCTTTTGATAGTCACCAAGGTAATAACCAAGATGTGAAACAGGAATATATTGATTTTAAAGCAAAGTATAATGAGACGCAGTAATATTTAGAAGGGCATTTGTACGGAAAGATAATAGCGACATAAGTGTGATAAATGTTTCATAAATATTTCTATTTGTAGTGGAAAGAAATTGAGTATAAATATGTAGCCCCAGTTGCTGGAGTAGATGCAACTGGGGCGTTTATCTGTCTAAATTTAGCTTGAATACATGACATGTTTTAGTTAGGGGCACGGCTTTACAAGTAGTTTCTCCATCTTCATAATAACGGTGTGAGTTATTTTGTAATTTGCTTGTATTACTAAGTTACGACTATTTCCTCTTATAGAGTACTTCTTATTATCGATACATCGTCCACATCCCAATGTCTTTAAATCCTAGTCGTTTATAAATTCGTCCAGCAGCTGGATTGTTATAAAATAAACAAAGTGTTCGGCTTTCTTTCGTAAAGTCTTGAATCATTTTTTGTAGTATGAGTGAAGCAAATCCATTTCCACGATAATTCGGGTGTGTACATACACCAACTACCATAGCGGATAATGAATTTTCAGCGGAAGTAGAGGCGGATGCGATGCCTGATGAGGTTTTATCTATGAGTGACCACTCTTTTAGTTATTCGTTTAGGAAAATTATAGAGGTTACAGACTTGTGAGTCAATAACTATCAGAGGTAAATTATTCGGTGGACACTTGTGAGGTAGGCAAGAAAGCTTAACTAATGGATTTATCTAGCTCGTTCGTGTATGAACTGGTAACTAGAGAGCTGGATTATGTAGTCAACCTTCTTTTGTTGCGACCTCCACAGTATTAGCTTTTGAGTTAACGTTCTCAAGAGAGATATTGTAAATGATTATTAACTAATAGATTCACTGAGACAGCATACTAACAAGGTGTACTATTCAGACAAAACTTGTGAGTTAGTATTCGACAAAATTAGGAGACTAATATAGGTGCCGTCTCAGGTGGTATTGATAGGGAGAAATTGGGAATAAATAGAATAACTATTTATGAAAACTAAGAGGAGGAATATAAAATGTTTAAGTGGTTTGAGAAGTGGGTTAAAGGGCCCGATAATCTAGATCAGGCTGCTATTGAGTTTTATATCGGTGACGATAGAGTCGTTCTCATAGGTGCTGATGCAATGAACTTTGTAGCTAACTTTAATAAGAAATACCAAACTCTATATGTTGAAAATAAATTAACTGGAACGAATATACGATTTAGGGTGTCTCATGTGGGTACCTACAAGAGAACAACTTATAGAGTAGCAACTGGGAGGTAGGAAACTAACGGATACTATGGAGGTAGTGATGAGCAAGTGGTTTGCTGGAACAGTGGCTTTGTTATTTGTAGCTATAGGGAGTTGGTTCTTCCTGTGGAGCGATGTACCTAAAAAGAAGTAAGCGGGGTGCAATCTCTAACCAATTAAAGTAACTGTCAGGTGATACTAAATAGGTAAACCTCCCCCTCGATGCGGTGCCTGTTGGGATATCCAATTTAGGAACTATAAGGTCATATGACCTTGAAAGTAATCGCCCTTGAGTCAGTCTACAAGTACCCCTCCAGAGTATACCTCCTCGCAACTACCCACAGAGTACGACTACAGAGGTGAACCTACAAAGAAGTGCATAACAAACAGAGACAGAAACCCTATATCCATGCTAGTTAGCGCCACCTCGCAGTGAATACGAATGAGTAGATATACACTAGGTGAATACCTGTGGAGACCGCCACCTCATACAGTAATTTATTCAAAGGGATAGTGAAAGTACGATCAGTGTAGATGTACCAAGGAGGCAGATACCCTAGAGCATACCTACGGAGCTGAACCTCTAGTTTACATAAGAAATCTTATAGGTAGTAACTATCTGGGTTACAACTATATAAAAGCGAGGTAGCTGAACTCTACAGAGTGAACTCATGAGCCTGCCTCTGTGTGTACTTGTGGAGAGTGGATACAAAACAGACTACTTTATATAGGTGCGCCTCTGTATGAGCCTCCTAGACGCCTTAAACGGTACGTTGTGCAGTGTGTACTGTTGAGGTGGATATGCGTATACCTATGAGTACACCTGTGTGTTAGGCCTAGTGAGGCAGGCATAGAGTGTGTACTGTTTAGTCTGCGTCCTCATATAGACCTTTGATTAATGAATGAAAGTACGAGGGCTAATGGAGGTAGCTAACTAGGCTGAGCTCTTAGTCTTACTGAAAGTATAGTAACGGTAGTCGAACTCTTAGGGTAGATCCACCTCACCAGTACAACTTACAGTGGTACTCATACAGACATACTTGTTAAACGCTCCAGATTGCCCTGTATGAGACGGAAGCTATATGAGTGGAGCTATTACCTCACTAGTATACACCATCAGGTAGACTCCTGTGAGCTGGGTACATATAGTGATAGACTGTTGGCCCTGCCTCCTCAGTGTAGCTACAGAGGGCGAACCTCAATAGATGCTAACTCCTATTGATCTTGAATTAATCAATGAAAGTAAGGCACTTATCCTATGCAGTCCACTGTCACGAAAGTACGCCACCATGAAAGTACACCGCCTCACTGGACACACCCTCCGAAAGTACGCGCTCTGAAAGTAAGGCACCTCCGAAAGTGAAAGCACTATGAGACAGCAGGAGAGGAGAGCCACCTCACCCATAGGTACAGTATAACACTGCCTCCTTAGTGTACAGCTACAGTGCTGCTACCTCGTTAGTATATGCCTACAGTGTATGTTACTGTATGGCCTTGCCTACTAGGCTACACACGAGACAGTATACGTTGCTATGTAGTGTTGTGGCTAAGAGGGTGCCTTATGATTTGTGTGTTACTAGTGCCTTGCCTCCTCAGTTGTGATCCTGCTAGGTGTGTCTAAGGGTGTACGCCTCCACAGTGTGGACTAAGGAGCAGTACCATGAGCCAGCTCAGTAGACACGTTCTCACCAGCCACCACCTACCAAGGGTACCCCACCTTTTAGGAGGTGTAGGGGTGTACGTACGTACGCACCTAAACTTATGTAGGAGAAATCATATAGGAAAATCGGCTCCTGAGACAGCGCCTCCCCAGACCTGTCATCCACAAGTACGCCTACAGAGTTTCCGCCTCCCTAGAAAATTAAAATTTAGAGTCGGGACATCGAGGCTACCTCCCCAGTATTACCTAGGTATGACTTATATTCAGAATATACAAATATTATTGTTTATTTCCTAGAGACGGCGTACAATGATAACTAAAAAGGAGGGGATAAAATGAGTATAACTATCGAGGTAATCGACAACAAGATAGAGCGTGACAAATTAGTAGAACGAGTGGAGGTTCTTGATAAGGTGAAACAACTATCTTTGTTACCCGAGTTGGAAATGGCTACATCAAAACAAGTATCTGAATTTTACGGAGTACCAATAAAGAGTGTCAATAATATACTTTTAAGAAATAGAGATGAGTTGTTGGCTGATGGGTATGAGCAAGTAAACGGAAAAGATTTAGCCCTCCTCAAAATGAAGAGCACTAAAAAAGAAAACAAGAGAGGGTACATTTTAATAAATAACGAAATTAAGATACCTTATAATGAGGTTGGCTTGTTCCCCAAGAGAGCAATCCTCCGAGTAGGAATGTTACTACGTGACTCGGAAGTGGCCAAAGAAGTCCGTACTCAGTTGTTAAATATTGAGGAGAGCGCTACACAGTCATACCTAAATGGGTTCGTGCTGTATGGGTTATCGTTTAGTTTGTTGCTGATGAGACCGTTAACTCTATATACAAAAAAGAAGTCTTACTCATTTGTGAGTAAACCCTCCTAGTGTAATCCAAGCAGATATCTATTGTGTTCTCTTTCTTGCTCAGCTAAACTCTTAGTCTTGTACTTTACAGTTGGCACCTGTGAGACCGCCATCTCTACAGACCCAAAGTGTTCTACCGCAGCAGTGTACAATTGAGGGCGGTCTCTCTGTAGGCTTGCACTTGAGATCGGCTTACCTAGGTACTTCATTTCAGCTAACACCTCGAGTACGGTCTCCTTAGTACACATATCCATTTGGCTGCCTCCTAGGTACGCTCGTTCTAGTTGCATTCTAATTCCGCTATTGATAGGTAACATGCTTAGGTTTAATTGTCTCATGGGTATTCCTCCTTGGGTTTTAGATGGTTCCTTTAAGGAACTCACTTAGTTTTGCTAAGTCGGCTAAGGGGTAGCCTGTGAAGATAATAGGTTAGGGGATATTACTTCTTAAAGTTATTAGGAGAGAGAGAAGCCTTTTCGATATTGTCTAGCAGCTCCTCAAAAGTAATCTTCTTAGCTTGTCTACTCACAGCTTTAGGATCTAAACAGATGGCCTCTGTGATAGATTTTACTTCCACAATTAGTCTGGCTCTATTAAGCTCATCCATCAACTTGTTCACGGTAGGTTTTGATATTCCTAGAGCGTCAGTTAGGTGAGATCTCTTCAGTAGTACAAGTTTGCTAGCGTCCATCTCATTTGGGTTCTCTACTACTAGATTTGTCTTCCAATTCATATGAGTTAGTAACAAGGCGAACAATCCTAGGGTGTTAAGGGATAAGCCCTTTGCCTTCTCGTGTAGGTGAGTCTTGAATAGTTTAACTGTTTTGTATTCACCCTCTAGCTTGCCGCAGATGTAAACCGCGTCAGTCATATCTACATAAGTTGTTTTCCCTTCAGTCACTCGTGTGATCACTCCGTTAGCTTCTAACTCTGACAGGACTTTGTTAATCTGGGATCGTGTCTTTCCTAGTTTGTTCACCAGAGATTTAACACTGATGCGATCTCCTCTGTCGTCACACAAGAAACCTTCATGACCGATACTCATACAAGTAGCTAAGTAGAGTAGGAGTCCGTGTTGTTGTAGTGTTAGATTCTCCTTTATAGCATCGTACCTATCGAGGATCATTCTGCTGTAGTGGTGCTTGTCTTGTTGTGCCTTCTTCTCTACATACTCCTTTTGTGCTTCCCTTTGAGCAGGTGATACTGTGTTGTATCCTGCCTCGTATAATACTCGTTTAGCTTCTTTTAGTGTTACCATGATATCATCCTCCAGTAAATTATTGTTGACGATTAAGAAATATAAGTGTTATAATTTAGAGTTATTGTATGTTTGGCTTATGCTTATATTTTATTATGTTTCAAAATAAGACACAAGATATATGTATAAATTCTTTCTTAATTTAACTTTCATGAGACCGCAACCTCCCAGAGTGAACTCCAAAAGTGTAAAAAAATGCGTCGATTCTCCCAAAAGTGTAAAAAAAATGCGTCGATAAAAAGTGGCTCTATCCCTTGGGGTTCTAAGGCGTAACCCTGTTTTGGCATGTGAAACCCTTCTTCTATCTTATAGAAAACATTCCTACCTCGTCCCACCTCAAAGGGTAACACCCTAGAGACCGCCACCTCATCTAGCCATCTCTCCCAAGTTAACTAGTGAGATGATACAAAGTAGTAACATGACGGTATCGTTCCCTAAGTTGTCAAATAATTTATCTCAAGTGTATAAATATAGGAGTGAAATACTTAGAGAATGCCGTCTCATAGATGCTTCTTTACTACTATGTCTTAAAAGAGTTAACTAGATAGGTAAACTAATTAGAATAACCTCTTAAGAAAAGATAAAAGAACTTAAGAGAATACCTATATAGGAATACATTAGAGAAAGAATAAAAGAACTCTAAAGATTAAACCTATATAGAATTAACTAATTAGTTCCCATCTCCATATGTATTTAGTTATTTGAAGATTTAAAAACAAAGGACTATATGAGATAGCCTAGTTAGTAATACCATAGAGTATTTCTAATTAAATCTTTCTCTGTAGTCCTTTAATTATTTAAGAACTATAGGAGCTGGGAACTAATTAGTTATTCTCTAGAGTAAGGTCTATAAAGATTTACCTTCTCGTTACCGAGATAGACAAGTCTTTATAGTATTACCTCTAGAGTATCTACCTCTAGTAGTCCTTTTAAATATTTAAATCTTTACTAACAGGTATTCTAATTAGTTTTCTCTGTATAGCTTTACCTCTCTAGGTACTTCTCTGTAGGTTAGCCTTTAGAGTATATGTGCATAGAGCTAGCTGAACTAGTCCGACTCCTAGGTAAACCTAGTAGTACCAAGGGTTGTGGCTGTTTTGGTGTAGCTAAAATAGCACCAGAGTGACAGAAAAGGTATAACTTTAGGAGTGGTTCTTGAGGAGGATACAGGGGAGATATTGCTATATAGGGATAATTTAGGAGGTGGTGCTAATGAGGTAGACGATGATGAAAAGGGGGGCGCTTTAACCGATACCCTTGGAAGAATTCATTAATAATAACTTCTCAAGTTTTTCTGAAGAGCTGGTGGCAAGATTGTTTACCACAGGTCAAATTAATCGTTGTTCACTTTGAAGCCGACAACAATCTTAACGGTAAAGAGTTAGTAGGACGGTTAAAGAATCCTACTAAAATAGATCAGCGAAAAGGGTACTTCTTATTGGATGGAAACAAAAACCGGAAAAGAATCATCAAATCTCTATGGTGACAAATTGTCACTAAAGAAGATTAAAATTCTAGGGAAGATGAAAAGGTTGTTATCAAAGTACCCACTAAAAAATCTTTAGGGGGTCTACAAGCAAGCCTCTACACATTAGGTGGAACCCGAGAAGCTTGGTTCCTAACAGAGGACGGAATCTACATGTGCCAATTAAGCACCTCAGGGCAAACAAGAAACTCATGAATTCTCGACACTAAACAATAATTATGGTCGTGAGAGGAATCAAGGGGGAATTGTTAATGAGTAACCTATCAGTAGTACACCAACAGGAAGTTCTAGGAAGAAGCTTTAAAGTTTATGGAACTGTAGAGGAGCCGCTGTTCCTAGCGAAGGGTGTTGCTGAGTGGATTGATCATAGTAATGTAAGCAAGATGGTTTCAAATATTGACGACGAAGAAGTTGTTGACGGAAAACTAAGCACACTAACAAATGGTTATAGTGCCAAATTCCTAACAGAAGACGGAATCTACGAAGTATTAATGCTTTCTCGCAAGCCAATTGCAAAACAGTGGAAAAAGGAAGTAAAGAAAATTCTAAAGAATATCCGTCTCAATGGTGGACACGTACAGATTGACCGTGAGGAGGACGAGAAAGTCGAACTAAACAATAATTACTTTGATGAAGATGAAAAGCTGATGTGCCAATTAAGCACCTCAGGTCAAAATGGAAATGATCGCTAGTATTGATGAAGTCGAGTTACCTGAGGAGGGTAGCTCTTTTGTTCGTTCTTTGCAGGTATATCTTGTGTCTTATTTTGAAACGTAATTCAATAGGAGGAATTAACCTTTTGAGATGAGTTATGGGTCATGGGGATACTACTATATATATGAAGCAATTAAGACACACTCACACATTCCTTACTATATTAGTAGACGGATAAGGATTGTCCCGAAGGAGCTACTAATATAGTAAGGGAAAACAAGGGTATTTGCTTGGTGGTTATCTCTTCCCCTCTTAGAGGTAGCTAGCGAGGAAGTATACTTACACCTCCTATGTAGGACTTCCGTAGAATGATACGGGGAAACATCCATTTAGGTCATTTTCATCTCTCCAGATGATTGATATCCCAGCTTGGTTTAACTACTGAGCTGGCTCCTTTTTGGGTGAACTGCCAATATGCTTATACATTAAACTTTGACAATATAAGTTAAAACTAATGAGGAGGAAACCATATGACAATCATGTTCTACATTGATTTAGATGAACTATGTAAGCAGCGAAACAAGACACTTACATTGTTAGCTGAAGAGTCAGGAGTCACAAGAGCAACGCTATCTCGGGTAAAGGCTACAGGGTCAGGAACGTTAGAGACGATCAGCAAAATAGCTACAGCGCTAAAGATTGATGAGCCAGCTAAGTTAATCAAAGTTATGAAAGGTTAAGTACCAAGGAGTCAGCTGCACAACTAAACCAATGGAGATGGTGATAATGAGAAAGACATTTGAGATGAAGATACTTAAGAGACAAAGTGAGCTAGAGTTAAAACTAATGAGGATGGAAGCTGAACATAACATCCAAGTGAGACAGGCTAGGATGGACAAACACTTTGAATCAATGAAACAACTAATGGAGGTGAGGAGCTAATGAAGAAAACTTACTTGCATTACACTGTGAGGTGGCGCTTCAAGAATACTGATAACATCCTCATAGGTCATCACATTGCGGCTTGTGGAGAAGGCAAACAAGATGAGCATATCCGGCTCATAAAGGATACTTACAGGCAAGTATATGACTCAGGTATTACTTACCTAATTAGTATCGATTGTAAAGAAATAAGTGAGGGAGAGTACACTCTACTCAAACAAAAACATATGGAGGTGATCTAATGGACAAGCAATGGAGTGGCTACCTAGACTGGCGTACTCAGAGAAGCTATACGGGGTTAAGTACAGATGAACAATACAATGAATACTTAGTTGAGACAGGAGGGCCTACAGAGAATGAAAAACTATCTAGAATCGAAGCCAAGGAGCTTGAGGAACTGTTTGAGGACGTGGCTGTAAAGGAGAGCATACAAGTGACGTTTGACGCTATTAAGATGATCGCTACTGTGGGTGCTGAGTGTACTTATACTGACATGGCTAACCTAACGGGGTACAACTTGAGAACGGTAAAACGCCACGTAGAGGAATTAGTCTCAAAGGGTTACCTCCATATCAAGCGAGGAGTACACGCTAACTCGTACTACATCGGCAATGACATGAGAGCGACTAACAAGCCTAAGAAGAGTATTCGCTTTGTAGAAGCATTCGAGTGGAAGAATGGCATTGAAGATATCTCTGGAGGGGTTATTATCAAGGATGCTGTCTCTGAGACGCACATCACTACTTACAATATCGAGAGCTTGATGGATCGTACCGGAGAGTTCGTCCGTGAGGTAGGTAGTCCATTCCACTGACGGCATACTACAGGAGGAGCCGGTTAGCCACGATTAAACAAAAGGGAGAGATGGAGAGAATGGCAAATGAACTAAGTGTAAACCAGCAAGAAGTAAACTATATTGATAGCTTAGAAGTTGCTGAGATGACAGAAAAAAGACACGCTGATTTACTGAGAACAATAGATGGATACTTGGAAGTATTTTTAACCAACGGAAAAGTTCGTTCGTTAGATTACTTCGTAACAGCTAAGTACCTCGACCTTAAAGGTGAACCGAGAAGGAAGTATCTTCTTACACGTAAGGGTTGTGAATTAGTGGCTAACAAGATGACAGGTGAGAAGGGTATTCTCTTCACGGTAGCCTACATTGATCGCTTTCACGAAATGGAAAAGGCTGTACAGCAACCAGCTCTACCGAACACTTACAAAGAAGCGTTACTACAGTTAGTCGAACAGGTGGAAGCTACAGAGAAGTTACAAGCTCAGTTGGATGAGCAGGCACCAGCTATCGAGTATCACAACAAAGTACTGTCTATTGAGGGCTTCATGACTATAGACGAGACAGCTAAAGAACTCGGTCTCAGAAGTGCTCAGCAGCTAAATCAGATGTTAAAAGACAAAGGAGTTATCAAACGATCAGGCAGAGGTTCATGGTTGCATCGAGCAGGATATGAATACTTGAAGGATGGCTACATTAATTACAAGCCTATTGAGAAGAAGAAACTACAGATGCTTGTTAGCCAGAAAGGTGTCAAAGAGTTCGCTAGATTACTAGACCTGATTTAATCCCCTAACCTTATTGCTTCACAGGCTACCCCTTAGCCGACTCAATACAAACTAAACCCAAACCAAAAGGAGAAGATGACAAATGATGAACACTTTTAAAAACTTATTAGCAGGTAACACAAAGGTAAAGACAGAGGAGCAAGCAAACAAAGAGGTTGAAAAGTTACAAGTTCAAGAGAATGACCTACAAGGAAAACTCCAAGAAGCACAAGCAGGACACTCCAGAGTATCAGCCGCACTAGACATTATTTCAGCTAGCCTAATCATTGATGAGACAGACAAGGTAGCTTTAGCTAACAAGAAGAAAGGTGAGGCTAAGCTAGAAGCGTTAACTAAGGAGATCGAATCTACGCAGTCTAAACTTGCAGAGGTTAGCTCGAAGAAGCAAGAAGCGGTTAAGGAATTGTATCGTTCTCGCGGAGAGAAAGCTCGTAAGTACAATGTAGAGCAACGACGCAACATGGTAGTAGCTGGTCGATTCAACAATGTATTCCAATTAGAGGATGCTCTACGATTGGTTACTGTCTATGATGCAAAAGGATATGACTTAGGGGTTGAGTATGGAGTAGGCGCTACAGACAGCTTAGATCCTCGTAGTGAAGATTGGAATTTCATTGCAGACATGAATAAAGAGGATGCAGCTGAGGCAGATAAACAAGCTGAAGCTATTTCTCGAGAGCTAGAAGAAGCTATCTTATTAGTCTTCAAGAAACATAACATTGAGTTAAACGAACAGACGTTGATTAACTTATCTCGCATCTAAGTGAGGTGGGTTTCTATATAAGTAGCACTTAGAGTTGGATGCTGAGTTAGTAGCCGCGGAAGCCGTTAACACAGGTGGAGGTTGCTAACTCGGTAGATCGGCTCCACTAGAAAGCTACACAACAGATGAACAGTCACTACTCAGAAGGTGGCTTTCTCATACAGATTAAACAGACGAGGAGGAAACGAACATGAACCCAAATCAACGAGTAGCACAAATGAAACTAGAGAGACGATTCAAAGAGTTTAACGAAAAGATTGACCGAATGAACAAACAACTTGAGGAAGACAAGCGAACATTTGCTGAACAGAAGAAAGCTAATGAACAGGCTCAGTTCGAGAAGGAATACGATGAGTACCTAATCAGCATCGGCAAGAAAGAAAAGTCTATCGAGATGAGCAAGAAAGACCGAGCTTATTACGATAAGTATATGGCTAGCCTAGGTCTAGGCCAGGGGAAGAAATAATATGGCTAAAAAGAAATTAAGGAAGGATCTCCAAAAGTACATAGACAACATTAAATCAGGTCTAGCTAACGGAGATCTTAAAAAGAATTCTGAGGAGATGGCACTCGTTAAGGAGTTTCTCAAGAAGGAGTCGTCTATATGCGGAGCTATCAAGGGTAGTGGAGAAGTGTGTACTCGAATTCCTTCTAATGAGAAGAATCTGCGTTGCTGTTTCCATGGAGGTAAAAGCACAGGGGCAACTACAGAGGAGGGAAAAAACAAAATGAAAGAAAACTTAGCTAAAGGGAGACAGCCTATACATGGGTTGTATCAGAAAGACTTCTTAGCAACATTAACCGAGGAGGAAAAGGACTGGTATAGCGACACTATGGAGTGGTACAAGAACAACTATGAAGACTTAGATCCCCTAGACGTTGCTAAACTTGACCTAGCTCTAATTAATACACTGAAGAGTTGGAGAAAGAATGGTAAGTCAATGAGCTATGCAGTCAATGAGAAGGTCTCAATGGTTGACTTTGAGAACAGAGCTATCAAGTTACTTGACGACCTAGGTATGTCTCGTAAGTTTAAGAAGTCTCGTGAGAACTCATCTAACTCTACGAACGTAAATGTATTCAATAGCTTGTTTGATGGGATGGAAAAATAAGAACTAGTGAGGACGGATCTCTCTAGCCTACTTTGCAGGTGGGCTTACTTGTCGTTCTCACAAACATAAGGATGTGATTATCATAGCGAGTGTAATTGATATTATAATTCAAGCTCAAGATAGAGCGAGTAGTCAGTTTAGACAAACCTCATCAGAAGCCAAGAAGATGGCAGCCATCATAGGTGGAATCACGATAGCGGCAAGTGCAATGACTCCAGCTCTACTAGGCGGACTAGGAGCAATCGCTTCCTTGTTTGGTACTGCTGGTATAGCTGCAGCTGGGTTTGGTGCTTTAGCGTTTACTACGATAAGTAAAACTGTAGAGACAGCAAACCAATTAGAGGAAGCCCAACTCAAGGCTAACGCAGCCCTGATAGCAGGTGACACCAAAGGTTATGCCAAACAGATGGCTCTGGTGCAGGCCATCATGGAAGATCTCACCGAGGAGGAAAAGAAAGCTGTAGTAGCTATCAACAACCTCAGTGATGCTTGGCGAGAGATGGAAAATAAGATGGCTCCTACTACGTTAAACCTCATAGCTAACTCCACAGATTTTCTCCGATTGACAATGACTAAATTGTTCCCTTCTTTCCAAGGAGTCGGACAATCATTCTCTAACATGATAGGCAAAATGAACGAAGGTATCACTCAAGGTAAAGCTGATAAGTTCTTCGAGCATATGAATACTTTTGCGGTACCGATGTTCGAAATGGTAATGAAGTCTGCCGGTAATATCCTCAAGGGGTTCAGTGACATCATGATAGCATTCACTCCACTAGGTATGGATTTAGGGAATGGCATGGTAGATCTGACTCAGAAGTTCGCTACCTGGGCAGCAGGGTTACAATCGAATACAGCCTTCCAAGACTTCGTTAATTTTGTTAAGACGAGTACGCCAGTCATTATGCAATTCATAGGCAACTTAGTGTTAACTCTGTGGGATATCATCCAAGCGTTAGCGCCAGTATCTATACAAGTATTCGAGTTAGCTAATAGATTCATGGAGTGGGCTAGGGAGTCAGGCGCTCTTGATACTGCTTTAGGTCTAGTGAGCGATGCTATCCAGTTCGTAGTAGATAATGCTAATTGGTTAATCCCTCTAGTAGCTGCTCTCTGGGCAGGGTTCAAAACATTCAGCATTCTTATTAGTGTAGCTACATGGATTGATGATACAGGAAAGGCTATCAATAAGGTAATCGAGATAGGTAAATTGTTTGGTTCATGGATACTTGACGCTATCAAGTTGCTAGGTCGGTTGAGTATGACGCTGTTGGCTTCTCCTTGGTTCTGGGTAGTAGCAGCTATTGCAGCAGTGATTGCTATTGGCGTTCTCCTGTATCAAAACTGGGATGAGGTTAAGAAGTATGCTCAGGAGCTGTGGGACAAGGTTAAGGATGCTTGGAACGGAATGACTAAGGCTGTAGGCGACGCTCACGATCAGATGATTGCGGCTGTTAAACAGTGGTGGAATGAGACTAAGCAGAAATGGAATGACACTGTAGACAACGCTAAACAGAAAGCTCAGGAGATGAAAGACAAAGTAGTCGCTAAGTACGAAGAGATGAAACAAGCTGCAGTCGATAAGATACAAGGTATCCTCCAAGACAATGCTAACAAGTGGAACAGTATTGTTAATGATGCTAAGCAGAAAGTAACTAACTTGAAGAACGGTGTTGTCGAGAAATACGAAGAACTAAAGAGTAAGACAGTAGATAAATTACAAGGAATGCTGAATGACACTAAGCAGAAGTTTAACGATATGGTTCAAGCTGCTAAAGACAAGGCAAGTAACTTTGGAGAAGCTGGCTCAGATATGCTAAGAGCATTAAAGAACTCTGTGAGAGATGGATTCAACGATGCTGTTAGCGCCACAGGAGACGGAATTAGAAAGATGGTAAACAAGTTCACTGGATACTTCAGAGACTTCTACAACTCAGGGAAAGGGCTACTTAGTGAGTTCGTAAATGGTATTTGGAAAGGATTCGGGGATGCTGCTGATGCTGTCTCTAGAGGTATGAAAAACATTCGTGCCTACTTACCATTCTCACCAGCAAAGAAAGGGCCTCTATCAGACTTAGACAAGTCAGGTGAAGCGTTCTTCCCTACGTGGTATGAAGCTGCATTAACACAAGTGAGATCGATGGAACGTGCTGTAGGAGGCGCCTTCAAAGGGGTTGCTAATGAGGCTAATGTAGCTCTAGCGGGTACAGGTTTAGAGGCATTCACTGGAGGAAAGACAGCTCTCACAGTTACCCATAAGCACGAGCATAATGTTAATGGCACTTTAGGTCTAGACTCTAAGGGTATCGAGGAGTTCGAAGATAGAGTAACTCAACAGGTAGTTAACACTTCAGTTGGTGGCTACGGAGGAATGGACTACTCGGGCTTACAACAATCAATTAGAAAATACTAGGGAGGCTTCGGTCTCCTTGGTTATTAAAAGGAGAGATGGATAATGAATTACTTTTGTATAGAGGTAGCTTACAAGCAAAACAATGAGAGATTCCTAGATAGCCGTATGTTCCAAACTGAGGACAATATCAACGAGACGATGGAAGCCTACTCAGTGGCAACCAAACGAGCATACGAGAAAGCGTTCGTTATTACTCAGTGCGATCTCATTAGTGTTACTCCTAGAGAAGTAAGTGAGATTGAATACAAAAGGCACGCACTCTCCAGAGAAGGCAAGCGAGACCTTAACCTACAGAAAAGGGGAGTCAATAAATGAACTATTACCAAGTGAACGTTAACTTTGTAGAGAACGGTGAACGTATGGAAACTCAACAGTGTGTGGCTATGGAGGGTAACCCAGTCTTAGCGGCGGTACAATTGAGAGGGAACACAGAGAGGTTAGTGAGGGAGTCTATCGAGCCGCTAGGAGGAACACTCAATAGTGTTCGTACTCGTAAGGTATCAAGAAAGTATTTTGAATCCAATAAAGAACTAGTAATCCTAGAGGGAGGCCATTAATATGGCTACAGTGGTTGAAGTGAAGCTGACTAAGTAGGGCAAGCGAGTTCTACTTGGTGAGATATCTGGCTAGAGAGTGGTGCTTGGTTGCTTCGGTAACTTCTATGCCGTACTCGATGTAGTGCTGTAAGAGATGAACTAATGAGTCTAATTTAATTAGAGGAAGTGATCTAATGTGGTCAAACTAGAACACAGGTTTAAGAGTCTACTAGAGGAAGAGGATAGGAAAGCGGAAGAGCAAGCTCGTCAGAAGAACAATAGTGGCCTCAAGAAGCTAGGCTTTCCTCCGGATGACAAGTGGGATGTAGTTAAGTCCTACTTGTATATCTATGGTGGGATGTTCCTGTTAGCTGGTACTGTATGGTTTGGAGGAGCTATATTGCTTGCTGCTGTAGTCGTTCTCTATGAGCTAGCCGTAGGAGTGTGGTGAGATGGATAAGTTAGCTATAGCAGTATTCCTGTTAGGATTTGTGTATGCTTTAGTGATAAGTCTATAAGAGGAGGTAATGTCGATGAGTGATCTCCACAGAGGAGTCGTGATAGGTGCACTCTTTAATACTGTCTTTTGGGTAGCTTTCATATGGCTGTTTGGTTAACTGAGGTAACTTCTATCCCGAGGGGCTACCTATTTTTATGGCCATAGGGGTAGGTGTCTGTAGGGAATGTAGACTTATAGAGAAAATACATATTGGTAACATCGGGTGTAACCTCAGTAGGCCGGTCTCATAAAGGGTATTCACATGAATACAAATTATAATTTCAATTACCGTAATGATATCGATGAGAAAAAAACAAAAGAGCCGACTCAATGAGAGTCGGCTCGTAAGATAACTACATATCTAATGCCTAGTTGGAGTGTATCCTTTGCAAACTTTATTAGTGAAACGAGATAGTGGATTTAGTGTTAATGCTCATCGGTTTGTTACTTCATTAGTCACTGGATTGTACGTAACTTTTCTAATCTTACTTATGTGGTTCATGTTCAACTTAGCTTTCTCACCTGTCAATTGATTGGTCATTGTATGAGCACGTCTGTCTGCTTCTCTGTAGCTCCAAACCACCTTGAGATCGGACATGCCAGTTACTATCCAGCGTTCACCGTCTAGGTAGAACTCAGCACCACTAACAGGTCTGTCCTTGTGGATTTGTATGTTCCCCTTGAGCTGGCTGAATAGATTCTCTCTTTCACGTTTCTCCCATGCTAGTACTCGCTTGAATAAGTTCATTTGAGCTCCTCCTTAGTTTGGTCTTCTTCTAAATCCATAACCACCATAGCTACATTCATTCCGATTACTGCTAAGACAGCCAATACAGTATATGCCATTAGTTTGTCTCCTCAGTCAACTCTTGTAAATTGAAGCTGAGAGTCTTGAAGATTCGTCCAGCTCTCAGGGTTACTACGTATATAATGCCTAGTTGGAATGTATCTACTACACATTCATTATCAGTAACACGAGCCAGTGCATCCTGATAATGAGATACTAATGTGTCGATCTCGTGCATAACAATATCCTCTTTAGTTACCTGTACAGTTGTATTCATTTGTATTCCTCCTAGTATTTTATGAGATAGGTGAAGCTTAGAAGTTAACGATTAAGTAACTGACTAAGTATCCAGCTCCAAACAAGAAAGCTGTAGAGCCACTAACAACAACGATGGCCTCTCTTAGTTCTTCGTTCATGAGATCGCCTCCTATTGAGGTCGAACCTTTACAGCTATTCCTACCCATGTTACTATGGAGGGAGAGCCAGTATTGGTTCGACTGAATTGCATAGCCTTATCTAGCCACTTTCTCAGGGTGTTCGCTAGGTAGGGCTATTTGTGTTTACTTATCCACAATGGATTTGCCTGCATTGATACGTTCAAAAGATAGGTCTACTAGTTCCTTGCGTTTACTCGGTGGTAATAACTTGAGGGCGCTGAACAGTTTGTAGAACCTCTGGGCCTCCTCGATTGAATCTAGGGAGTAGGCGTCCATAATCTTAGTGAAGTATCTCAGTTGTTTCTCCTGCAAGTTTGTCACCTCCCTTGCTTGAAATTATCTTAACACGCCTTAAAGAAGTTGCGCAACCCTTTTATTTAACTTTTTTTCGAACTCAATATACAGTAGGTGTCTGTGTGCCCTTTGAGAGCGGAAAACGTACCTGACTCACAGGATTCATACAGAGACTGTACAATTGAGTTAACCTGTTTAGGTACAAACACTAGGGGTTGTCCCGCAGAAGCTCATACGGAGTAATCTGGCAATTCGAATTAGGTGACCTTCAAAATGAAGTTAGCCTTGAAGCGGTATTCAATCGAGCATATGCCTGATGAGATGCCTGCTCTAAATAAGGACGTCTTATTCTAAGACTTGTACCCACAGAGGTAGGACAGGAACCAGATTGAAAGCCTCCCCAGTATCCAATCGAGCATATACCTGATAGCACCGTCTCTAGGGTTAACTGCTATAAGACAGGGACCAGATGGTAGGGAATATTACTTACAGTAATCCTACTGAAGGAAGTTAAACAGGCGACACTTAAGAGAACGCTGAGCCTGTGTTAGTTTCTGACTAATAACTCCGTAGAAGTATCCAGTGAAGTCACGCACATGTTTAACCTTAGATGCCAGCACACTAGCTCGTACTGATGAGACGGCGATCTCTGTTAGTTCCACCAAGTCAGGTGCATGTTTACGTGCTGCCAATTGAACACGACTCCATAGCTTGTACACCTCAGTTGCATCAAAGTAGGAGATAGCCAAGCTAGCGAACTCGGTAGGAACATCAGCAGAAACTAAGTAATCTATACCTAGATTGTCTACGTATGTATTATCTTTAGAGCTTTTAGTTTTGTAAGTAATTGTATCTGTATGAGAAGGAGGCTCCTCAATTCGCTCAGGAGTAGGCTCTACAGATTCCTCACAAGGTGACTTACCAAGGTGACTCTCATAGGGATTAATCACTGTTATTGAAGCGCTATAGCCACCTTTAACAGGTTTAAATTGATTGATACGAGTAATAATTCCTAGCTCAGATAAAACCTTGAAAGCGCGCTGTATAGTGCGTTTAGAGTAACCTGTGAGATCAGCTAAAGAGTCTACCTTGAGGTAGCTGACTCCTATGAATTTGCATGAGTAACAAGCAAGGTTCCATAGCACTGTGTACTCTGATTCTTTAAGTTTGTACACTGACAGGTATTCACTAATAGAATTGTCCATCTCAGTAATTGAATTAAAAGATTGATATTTTCGTAGTTCCTTCATAGTAAATAATCTCCTTAATAGGAGCTACTTGCAGAGTGTATCTTAGGGTAGTACAATAATAAGCAAATAGCTCCATAGTTATTTTGTGAAAGAGTCCTGTCTGGCCGCCAAACTAGAGCAGGGCTCTTTTGTGTTTACTTATAGGTCGAACCTATTGAGAGGGTTATACTTATCGTTGGATTCAGCTAACGAGTTACCGAAAGCATGTAGGTAAACCTCAGTAGTTCTTATCTGGGAGTGATGCATCAGCTTACTCAAGGTGTATATGTCCATTCCAGCTCTCAAGCAGTTACTCGCATAGGTATGTCTAAACATGTGAGCTGTAGTTTTGAATCCCATACGAACTGACAGCCTGGTGAACATTAACTTGACAGCATTCACTGTGAGTGGGTTACCTCTGTGGTCATTAAACACATGAGCAGGCAACTTAATGTAGTACTTCTCGCAGAATAATCTCCACTCGTACAACTCTCGAGCCACTTTATCCGTTAACGGAGTAGACAGGCTCTTACGATTCTTACCGAAGATAGTGATAGTCTTATTGAGTAGATCCACGGAATCCCACCTCATGGATACCAGCTCGCCTAGTCTTATGCCTGTACCAGCGAGGACGACTATCACGGTATGACCTCTGTAGCTATACAACGTGTTTTCTCGAGAGCGCATCCTCCTGTAGTATCTAAGCATTTGCTTTATCTGTTCATCGGAGTACACCTTGATGGTCTTGTCCGTCTTAGCAGGCTTAATCTTGTTAGTGGGATTGCTACGGATTTCTATAATGTCCTCATCCTCTAGGTATCTAAAGAATGTTTTCAAGTGCTGGAGCTTACCATTACGAGTAACTACTGTGTTTCCTCTCTCCTTGGAACAGTAGAGGAGGTAGCCCTTTATAACTTGCGGAGTAATATCCTCGATGTTAATGATCTCCTTCTCAGCAACGAGCCAGCGAGAAAACTCATTGAGTGTATCTCCGTAGCTCTGTATTGTCCTAGGAGCTAGCCCACTGAGTTCTTTATCCTCTAGGTAATCCTTAATCATAAATCTGAGTAGTGCCATTTAGTTTCCCCCTTGAGTACGCACAAAAAGACCACCTCCATAGGCTACTTGTGAGTAACCTAGAAAGTGGTCTCTTGTGAGAATATTGTTTCTGTCATAGACAACCATTCAGCTTGACCTTGTGAGGCTTGTCCTGCCTCGGGTGAATTAACTCGCCTGTCCTACCATAGCGGATAATGAATTTTCAGCGGAAGTAGAGGCGGATGCGATGATTGCACCGTCTTTTTCAATATAATATGTACGTCCTGTATTTGTTTCAATAGATTGTCGTAAAATTTTTTCTGATTCATGAGCAGTTCGGAATTCAGTGATGCTACTTCTTAATTGCATAATTCGATCTACATCATCTATTGATGCAAGTTTAATCGTTTCATGAATAGGCGTGTCAGGTAAGTTGTTGCCATTTAGACATTCACAAAAATACATATCACTTTTGACACCTAGTTGAATAGCAGGAGAAGTTTCAAATTTTTTTACGATAGTTGACTTACCAGATAGTTTAAGCGGCTTATACGCTGAAAGAAGTGCCTCATAATCAGTGGTAACAAAGTCTTCTTTACTATATAGTATAAATGAATCGTGGAATCGGAGTAAAATTGATTTTAATGTTCCATCCTCTTTAAATACTCCCCATAATTCTTGAAAATCTGTGTCATAACCGAAAGCTTCAATATCTCCAATAATAAACAAGTTAAGGGCTGCTTCTTCTTTTAGGTAAGGGAATACTTGTTCATGATCTTTCTTTGTTAATTTTCGCATCATAACGAATCGACCTCTTTTTTATTTTTCTAAATATTACAACTTAAGTTTTTTGAAATCAATATTAAATTTTATGTTTAGTTCACAAACTTTCGGAAAAACTAGGAAAGATATGACAAAGGAGGTTATGAACGGTGGATCATCCAATTCAAGGGTTAATGAAAGCAGCAATGGAAAATTTAAAAGAAATGGTTGATGTAAATACGATTGTTGGAGAGCCTGTTCAAACGGCTGACGGTGGTGTGGTGTTAACGGTTTCTAAAGTAGCGTTCGGTTTTGGAGCAGGAGGTTCTGATTTCCAAACGAATGATGGACAAAGAGCAAACGGTAACGCTGCATTTGGTGGCGGTAGCGCGGGTGGTGTTTCTATTACACCAGTAGCATTTCTTGTGGTGAATAAAGATGGAGTAAATATTCTTCATTTACAAAATGCTACACATTTAGCAGAAAAAATGATTGAATTAGCTCCACAAACAATTGATAAAATTCAATCGATGTTCCAAAAAGAAGAAAAGAAAGAGGGAAATCATCATCCTCAAAACCCTGATGAAATCCTTTAAAAACGCCTGCTTATGAGCAGGCGTTTTTTCTTGTAATCACTATGTAATAAAACACATGAAATTGTAAATAGTTTTTGAAGTTTTTTCTATGTTTCTAAAATTTTTCATGTTAAAATATGCTATAGAATTGAAACATATAAAACGAAGGTGGCTAGGTGCTTTGTCTGGAGGATCTGACCAAGTAAAGAATATGATATATATTAATGGTAATCGTCGAGGTCATTGTTTTATTACATCAGGAATTACGTTTAAAGAGTTTGCGAGTAACATCCCTTCACCGCTTCATCAAGTGTTGCTTTTGAAGCACAACTTTGAATGGACGGATTTTCATTATCATACTTTATTTGAATATGTTGAGGAAGAAAATATACATAAGTTAATTCAAGCAGAGATTGATGAATTTGATGAATTTTGTTGGGTAGATTTTGATGATGCAAGCGATTTAGATGAATTAGAGCCGAAAGAAATTGCAGAATTATTATATTTGGCTCACAAAAAAGAACCACTTGCAAGAACATTCTTTCCGCTGTTGAAAAATCGATTTGTTTATTTTTCACATGATGACGGATGGTACAACAAAGTGTATTATCGTAGAATTGCTGATTTTGTAGGAATGTTAAGTAAAGTCATTCCGTATAAACTCGGTGCTTTCGGTAAGAAACGTTTTTCTTTCTTCCAAAAATCAAAAATTTTCCCAGCAATTTCAAAAGAATTGATCATGGGACTGATTCCACTAATGGAAGATGGTCTTTACATAGATCTAGCAGGGAAGATTGAGTCAAGAAGAGGTCTTGAAATTCCGGTATATGTAGTTGGTTCGTATGAAAGTACGGATGAGGTGTTAGATAATATCGATGAATTGAAAGAGGAAGCAACAGAAACAGGTTGGCTCATTTTTGATAAGAAAGAACAAGAGTGGCAATGGGTTGTTGACTAAGAAAACTTGGCGTATGAAGTCAAGTTTTCTTGTCATTTGAAAGGAGTACAAATGAAGAAATATTATACAATTGTGGGTATTATAAGTATTATTCTCGTGGCAATATTACTTATAACTTGTCCGAAAGAATCAGATTTTAAAGTGTATGTAGAGGATAAGTATGCGTTGAATTGTAATGAGAGTAGTTTTGAATGCACGCAAAATGTAGATGGTAAAAAAGAAAAACTACAATTTGAAAGTACAGATGCACGAAATGGTGTATTCTTTATGACTGTAAAGCAAACATTTAAAACAGAAGCTGGTGTTTCAAAAGAATATAGCGGAGTAGGAATGTTTGGTACATTTCTTTTTGTTTCAGAGAAGACTTTCTAGTAATAGAAGGTCTTTTTTTTATGCTTATGTTCATATAGATGAAGTAAGACAAGCATAGGAGGGATAGCGATGAAGAACACATGTATCGTTTGCGGTGGTGAGGAGTTTTTTTCCTCAACGTTATATGCACGTACGAAACAAGATTGGGCATATGCACCAAACATGTATCGATTTGAAAAAGTATTTATTGAGCATCGAGATGAAGAAAATTATCCAGTGTTTCAAGAAATTACAGCGAAACATTGTTGTGGATGCGGTCATATTATGTTGTATCATGAATGAACACACCAAGTATAACTTGGTGTGTTTTTTTAAAACGCTGACAAAGCAAGCGGATAAAGTAAAGTAAATAAAACAGAAAAACTACCAAAACCAATTGCTGTATATCCAAGTGTTCTTGCTCCGAAATTGACAGCTAATAGGCCAACTAAAATTGCTAGGGAGCCGAGCGTAACTGGATAAAAAGCAATGGAGAATAACGAAAGAAATAAAGCGACATAGCCTACCATTGCGCCGGTATTTGTACCTTCTATCTCATTTGCAATTTCTTTACGCTTATGTCTAATTGGAATGCCAGCTGGTGATATTTCAGCAGCATACTCTTCGTTTTTTTCACCACTTTTAAAATGATGATTTCTCTTTCTTCGCATGTACATCCCTCTCTTTCAATTGGGTGTATCTATAGTATCTTTCAAAATGAGAAGAGCATGAGTATGAGTTAAACCCAAGTAAAGCAAAAATTGGAGAATACGCATTCCATCGTTAACATATCCATCTCCTATTGAAGATAAAGTGCGGGATTTTTTACATCACGACTGATTATCAGCCAGCAACAATTGGATTTTTATGAGCAGTTCTCTCCCATTAACTGGTCCGCATCCATTGAATTTTGAGGTAGGTGTCTTACTGCAAGCGGGATAAAACAGGAATTTTGGAAAATGATGTAGAATGAAATGAATGATAATACGTGAAGGTAGGGGAATGTATGACGAAATTTAATTGGCACGAGTCAGCGGAGAAGAAATGGGATAGTAGTGCAGAGTTTTGGAATCAAAATAGTCAAGAGATGTGGGACAGTGGTAGCAGAAGTACAATTATTCCGTTTTTTGAACAATACGTGAAGAAAGAAGCACAAGTGCTCGATGTTGGTTGTGGTGATGGCTACGGTACATATAAATTAAGTCGCGCAGGCTATAAAGCAGTGGGAGTAGATTTATCGGAAGTGATGATTCAAAAAGGTAAGGAGCGCGGAGAAGGGCCGAATTTATCTTTTATAAAAGGAGATCTTTCTGCATTACCATTTGAAAATGAGCAATTTGAATCAATTATGGCAATTAATTCTTTAGAATGGACGGAAGAGCCATTACGAGCGTTAAATGAAATAAAGCGTGTGTTAAAGAAAGATGGATATGCATGTATTGCAATTTTAGGACCGACAGCAAAGCCACGAGAGAACAGTTATCCTCGCTTGTATGGAAAAGACGTTGTTTGTAATACGATGATGCCTTGGGAATTTGAACAGTTAGCGAAAGAACAAGGTTTTGAAGTTGTAGATGGCATCGGCGTATATAAGCGCGGAGTAAATGAGAAGATGCTAGGTCAACTACCTACAGAGTTACAACAATCGTTAACATTCTTATGGGTATTTATGTTAAAAAACGTATAAAGAAATGAAAGAATTTTTAGGAGGTAAATAAGTGCAGAAAATACAAAAAACTGATACAATATCATCAGAACCAATTAAAGGGGGACTAGGGTATATGACAACTACTACAACAGTGAAATCCGATATTGAAATCGCACAAGAAGCGAGTATGAAGAAGATTCAAGAAATTGCAGCTGATTTAAATATTTTAGAAGATGAATTAGAGCCATACGGGCATTATAAAGGTAAGTTATCTCTTGATATTTTTAAGCGCTTACAAGATGAGGAAGACGGTAAAGTTGTTTTAGTAACAGCAATTAACCCAACTCCAGCTGGAGAAGGTAAATCAACAGTAACAGTTGGTTTAGGTCAAGCTTTTAATAAAATTGGTAAGAAAACAGTAATTGCACTTCGCGAACCATCTCTTGGACCAACAATGGGACTAAAAGGCGGAGCAGCAGGTGGTGGTTTTTCACAGGTAGTACCTATGGAAGACATTAACCTTCACTTTACTGGAGATATCCATGCGATCACAACTGCTAATAACGCATTAGCAGCGTTTATTGATAATCATATCCAACAAGGAAACACACTTGGAATTGATACGCGTAAAATCGTTTGGAAACGCTGTGTTGACTTAAATGATCGTGCCCTTCGTAATGTAGTAATTGGTCTTGGTGGACCTGTACAAGGTGTACCACGTGAAGACGGTTTTGACATTACAGTAGCATCTGAAATTATGGCCGTGTTCTGCCTTGCAACAGATATTCAAGACTTAAAAGCACGTCTATCTCGCATCGTAGTTGCTTATAACTTTGCAAATCAACCTGTGACGGTTAAAGATTTAGGTGTAGAAGGTGCGTTAACGCTATTATTAAAAGACGCATTAAAGCCAAACTTAGTACAAACGTTAGAAAATACACCAGCTATTATTCATGGTGGACCATTTGCGAATATTGCTCACGGTTGTAACAGTGTTATCGCTACGACAATGGCAGCAAAATTAGGTGATTATGTTATTACAGAAGCTGGATTCGGTGCTGATTTAGGCGCTGAAAAGTTTTTAGATATTAAAGCCCGTGCAGCTGGTATTAAACCAGAAGCAGTTGTTATTGTTGCGACTATTCGTGCGCTTAAAATGCATGGCGGCGTTGCAAAAGATCAATTAAAAGAAGAAAATGTAGATGCATTAGCAAAAGGTATGGAAAACTTACAGAAGCATGTTGAAACAATTCAAAGCTTCGGTGTGCCTTTCGTAATTGCAATTAATAAATTCATTACAGATACAGATGCAGAAGTTACATACTTACAAGAGTGGTGTAATGAGCGTGGCTATGCAGTATCCTTAACAGAAGTTTGGGAGAAAGGTGGCCAAGGCGGAGTTGATCTTGCTGAAAAAGTACTAAAAGAAATCGAAAAAGGTGAAAACAACTACGCACCACTTTATGAATTAGAATTACCCTTAGAAGAAAAAATTCGTACAATTGCTCAAAAAGTATATGGCGCAAAAGATATTGAATTTGCTCCGAAAGCACGTAAGCAATTAGCTCAATATGAAGGAGAAGGTTGGAGTAACCTACCAGTTTGTATGGCGAAAACTCAATACTCTCTTTCTGACGATGCAACAAAATTAGGTCGTCCATCTGACTTTATCGTTACAATTCGTGAGTTAAAACCATCTATCGGTGCAGGCTTTATCGTTGCGTTAACAGGTACAATGTTAACAATGCCAGGTCTTCCAAAACAACCAGCAGCACTTCAAATGGATGTAAATGAAGATGGAAAAGCAGTAGGTTTATTCTAAAAGGTTGTAATTCATCTCGTTTATCTGTAAACTATATATACATCAAGTGGCGCCTTTCCATCGAAAGGCGCCTGTTTTTTGGAGGAAATTATGTTTGATCCAACTGCTTTTGACAATTTAAAAGTAATCGTAGAAGGTGCTGTGTATGATTTTGATCTACATGGAGATATTCTTGTAACAGATCGAAAAGATATGATGGACCTTGCTTCATTAAGTCGTATATATCATATCTCATTTCAATTAACAGAACCGTTTGAACCATTAGTAGAAGCAACATTTTCATTATCTGTGGATGCAAAGAACTTGTCTGGTGAAATACTAGAAGTGCCTCAGTTTACACCAGGTTGTGAAATGAAGCTAGCATTTTCATTCCCGTTAGAACAACCAGAAGTAAAATGCGAAGAAATTGAAACATTAATGCGTTCTATATGGGGAAAAGAAAGAATGATTATGCAGAAAGTTTCATACGAATATAATAAGCAAGCGATTTCATATCATAATAAGGTAGAGGTTCTATTTCAAAAAGCGATTACAGAAGACCATGTTGATGATTTAATAGCTGTTATTTCACACATGATAGAAACGGTGCGAACAATACAGCATTTTCTTCAAAAATAGAGATAAAGGAGAAAAACAAATGATAAAAGATATGCAACCATTTTTACAACAAGCTTGGGAGAAGGCTGGTTTTAAAGAGTTAACTGAAATTCAAAAACAAGCGATTCCAACTATTTTAGAAGGACAAGACGTTATAGCTGAATCTCCAACTGGAACAGGAAAAACATTAGCGTACTTATTACCACTTTTACATAAAATTAATCCTGAAGTAAAACAGCCACAAGTTGTTGTTTTAGCGCCAACACGTGAACTTGTAATGCAAATTCATGAAGAGGTTCAAAAGTTTACAGCAGGAACTGAAATTTCAGGTGCATCTTTAATTGGTGGTGCAGATATTAAGCGCCAAGTTGAAAAATTAAAGAAACACCCAAGAGTAATTGTCGGTTCACCAGGCCGTATTTTAGAATTAATTCGTATGAAAAAGCTAAAAATGCATGAAGTAAAAACAATTGTATTTGATGAGTTTGATCAAATTGTAAAGCAAAAAATGATGGGAGCAGTGCAAGATGTAATTAAATCAACGATGCGCGATCGTCAATTAGTATTCTTCTCAGCGACAATGACAAAAGCTGCAGAAGATGCAGCACGTGATTTAGCAGTTGAACCACAATTAGTACGTGTAACACGTGCAGAGTCAAAAAGCTTAGTTGAACATACGTATATCATTTGTGAACGACGCGAAAAAAATGATTATGTAAGAAGAATTATGCATATGGGTGATGTAAAAGCAGTTGCTTTCTTAAACGATCCATTCCGTTTAGATGAAATTACTCAGAAATTGAAATTCCGTAAAATGAAAGCAGCAGCTCTTCATGCAGAGGCAAGTAAGCAAGAGCGTGAAGCAACGATGCGTGCATTCCGTGGTGGGAAACTAGAGATTCTCCTTGCTACTGATATTGCAGCACGCGGTATCGATATTGATGATTTAACACATGTAATTCACTTAGAGTTACCAGACACAGTAGACCAATACATTCACCGCTCAGGACGTACTGGACGTATGGGTAAAGAAGGAACAGTAGTTTCTCTTGTAACAGAACAAGAAGAACGTAAATTACTGCAATTTGCGAAAAAACTAGGCATCGTATTTACGAAGCAAGAAATGTTCAACGGATCATTCGTAGAAACGAAACCGAAAGCACCAAAGAAAAAGAAACCAGCATTTACTGGGAAGAAAAAGCCTAGATAAATAATGGGGAAGGCGTAACTATTTGTAGTTACGTCTTTTTTATTTGCAATTGAATAATACAAGGAGGTTTATTAATGGTTATTAAAATGTATCTATCATCATTTTTTAAATCAACATATGTACAAGGAAGTAATATAAAAAAAGTAGAATATTAAATTGATGCGAAATAATAAAAAGAAGGTACATATATGGATAGGAAATTAGGAATGTTTTTGAATACGAAATATATTGAAGTAAACGAAGGAATACAAAAAGCAAGGGAATGGGATTTAGAATATATTCAATTATATGCTATGAATAAAAACTTCAACTTAGCTAATATTTCAATGGTAGAATGGACTGCTTTAAAGAAAAGCTTATCTTTTAATGGAATAAAGATTCCATCATTAGCAATTAGTTTTGGAGAAAATGGAATTACAGGAACAGAAGCTGGCAGTGCAATAGATCAGATTAAATATATTACTGACAGAGGTTTGGAGCTGGGAGCAAAGATAATAACAGCTCATATTGGGAAAGTTCCAGATGATGAAAAAAGTGAGTACTATGATAAAATGGTACGGGTTTGTTATGAGATAGGGGAATTAGCATCCAAATTTGGGGGAGTCTTTGCTATTGAGACGGGATCTGAAAAAACAATAGTATTAAAACAATTTTTAGAAACTGCAAACTCGAAAGGACTAGCTGTTAACTTTGACCCAGCAAATTTAATAAGAGATGTAAATGAAAATCCGGAAGAAAGTTTATTACTATTAAAAGATCATATAGTACAAACTCATATTAAAGATTGTAAAGAAGTGAAAAGCGATCGTTCAAGTAAGTATATAGAAGTAGCAGTAGGAAATGGTGAAGTGGATTTCGATATATTCTTCAAAGTATTAGATGAAATTGGATTCGACGGATATAATATGATTGAAAGAAATGATTATTTTGACGAACTGGATGGGATGAGTCAGTCGATAAATTTTGCAAAGAAGTACATACCAACTCAAAAGGAATAACGATAGCAGCTGTAGAAAGCTACATAGAATGTAAAAAAACAATAGGAGGAATACAAATGATTTATAAAGTTGGACAAATTATGTTATATGTAAATAATCAAGATGAGGCAGTAAATTTTTGGACGGAAAAGGTAGGGTTTCATGTAGTAGCAGAGGAAGATAACAAGCAAGGAAGGAGATGGATTGAAATCGCTCCGACTAACGGTGCTGAAACGAGCATTATACTACATAATAAAGAAGTTATTTCGAAAATGAGCCCAGAATTAAATCTTGGTACACCGTCCTTAATGTTCTTCTCAGAAAATCTGGATCAATTATATGCAGATTTAAAAAATAAAAATGTTACTGTTGGAGAAATGGTAACTATGCCTTCTGGTAAAGTGTTTAACTTTGCTGATAGTGAAGGGAATTATTTTGCGGTTATGGAGAAGAACCAATAATAATATTGCTATGTGAAAATCCCCCTTAAATATATTGAGGGGGATTAAATCTTTGAAGTGGATTTTTCATGAGAGAGTTGTGTAATAAAAAATGCACCTTTTTCAATAGCAGTTTCAATGTAACCGACAATTTGATTAAACGTAAACACCTGTAAGTCTTCATGCAAATGTTGCTTTGGATATAACATATCTTCAAAAAGATACTTTCGAAAAGCTAAAACGTTTTCTTTAGAAACCTCTTCAATATCCACAATGTGAGCCTCTTGATTGAGAAGAGAGAAGAGCTGTTGTTCTTTATCGTAATGATGAAGCAACTTTGCATTTAACAATTTAAAATCGTTATAGTACAGGGGTGCGATCGTTTCATCATTTTCTATTCTATTTTTTAGCCACGGTAGAAAGAAGCCGCTTAGCCAATTATCATCGGCAATGAGGTGGGTATAATATCCTAAAATAAATGGGGAATCTATATGTGATTCATATTTATGAAAAAATGAATCATAATCTATTCTTCTCGTATAGTTCTTCGTTGTACCGGCATAAAAATGTGAGGTTCCTTTTTCTTTTTTTGAATGAACAGCATCAGGGGCTACAGCTCCAAGTAAGAAAGAAGTCTTATCGTGAATAGATAGTTTCTCAGCAATACCGTTAGCGATAATAACATGCATAATTCTTGATCCCATGAATGCCACCTCTGTTTCCAGTATTCATTTCAGGAAGAGGACTGAACAGTTAGTATTACTTTCCCTGTACTTTTTCTACTTTCGACCCATTCATGTGCTTTCCCTGCATTTTGAATTGGAAAAGATTTCGTAGCCTTAATTTGTAAACGTCCGTCACGCAAATAACGGAAAACTTCATTTGCAGTTTCTTGGAGCAGTTCAGGACGCTTTTTTCGTGTGGTTCCAAAGCTAAAACCGAGTATAGAGCGGCAACTTGCATGTAAATCTTTCGTTTGAAAGTTACCAATTTCACCGCTAGCATTACCGAAATGAACGAGGCGACCGAAATAAGCAAGGCAGTTTAAACTTCTTTCAGAAACAGTTCCAGAAATAGAGTCCAAAATGATATTCACTCCTTCTCCGTTTGTCAGCCCATTGACTTTCTCTACAAAATCTTCAGCTTGATGACAAATTACATAATCAGCTCCAGCATCTAAAGCGATTTTTCTTTTCGTTTCACTTCCGACAGTATCGATAACTGTTCTAGCCCCTAATAGTTTTGCAAGTTGAATTGCGGTAGTACCAATTCCGCCAGCAGCTGCATGAATGAGTACAGATTCACCTTTTTGAATCCTTGCTACATTGGCAAGTAAATTATAGCTTGTAAAAGATACAATCGGACAAGCAGCTGCAGTTTGAAAATCGACTTCATGGGGTAAAGCAAAAGTAAGGTTTTCGTTTGCGACAACGTATTCTGCGTAAGAGCCATTTTGAGGAAAAGCAATGACACGTTGTCCAGGATAAATATTTTTCACATGAGAACCGACTCGTTCTACAATACCAGCGGCATCTATCCCTGGAATAAAAGGTAGTGCTTTATTTCCTTTTTTACCATAACGGGATTTAATATCAGCGAAATTTACACTAGTAGCAACAACGCGAATTAAAACTTGATCTTCTGAAAAAGCCGGCATATCCACATCTGTATATTTCATCACTTCAGGACCACCGAACGACGTTACAACGATAGCTTTCATTATATGTCCTCCTAAATTTGACTATATAAAACATTTTAAATATTCATTAGAAATTGGGAAATTATATAATAGTTATGCGACTTTATAAGTGAAGCTTATGTACATATTAAATCATTATATTAATCTATATAAAAAAATTCAAAAAAATCGAACGAAATAGTAATTACTTGCCAATATATAGTGTAGGACAAAGGAGGGATGGTATGTGAAGGATGAAACAGTGTATACAAATTTAATCCAATTGACTTTATCAGGAAATAAAGAAGCGTATAGCGAATTGTATGATAAAACGATTCAAGAAGTATATAAAACAGCACATTTTTTAATTGAAGATAAAACAGATGTAGATGATGTCGTTCAAGAAATATACATACAACTATATGAATCGCTTCGTAAGTATGATAGTGAGAAGCCATTTCGTCCTTGGCTAATTGGACTTGCGATTAAACAAATTCACTCTTATAGAAGAAAGAGGTGGATGCGACTACGCATTATAAAAAAAGCAGAAGAGCAAAGAAAACCAGTACAAATTGATTTTTCTAACGATGTTGTAAGTAAAATATCAAACAAAAAACTAATTGAACTCATTCATAAATTACCGTATAAATTGAAACAAGTTATTATCTTAAGATACTTACACGATTATTCACAAGAAGAAGTAGCACAAATATTACATATTCCAATTGGTACTGTGAAATCTAGAATTCATTCGGCATTAAAGAAACTACGTCAAAAAGAGCAAGTAGAAGAAATCTTTTTAGGAGAGGTAGGGAATGTGAAATGAGTTTAGATTGTAGAGTTAGGGAATCTATACAAGAAGAAGCAAAGGGTATTGTTGCCCCGCCGGATTTAAAAGAAAAAGTAATCGTGCAAATAAAAATGAAGCACGGGGGGAGTAAGAGGAAGAAACGCCTTATCGCAGGAGTACTTGCAGCAGCTCTTTTAATCCCGACGACAGGTTTTGCGTACCAATCTATTATGGCGGATGGTATATATGGATCTTTTGAGAATTTAAAAAAACATGCCGGAGCAATGACATTAGAAACGTATATGCGTTTTAATGCAAAATTATCAGAAGCGAAAGATGAAATGGGTTCGAAGGAATATGAAGAGTTTACAAAAGAACTGAAAAAATTGACTAATGCAAAGCTTGCGTACGGAGATTCGAACGGTAATATAGATTATGATCAATTATCACCAGCTAAAAAAGAGGAATTGAAAAAGGTAGTAATGGAGCTTCATCCGTATTTTGATAAATTAAATGGCCATAAATCTAGTAAAGAAGTACTAACTCCTGAAGAGTATGAACAATATATGGAGGCATTAATGTCACATCAAACTGTGTTAGTAAAAACGAAATCGAGTGGCGGGATAACAGTAGAAGAAGTGCCTGAGGCGTACAAAGAAAGATTTATTAAAGCGGAGCAGTTTATGGAGTATGTAGATGAAAAGGTGAGATAAGTAAAAAAGCTCATAGCCTAAGCTCTGAGCTCTGAGCTTTTCTTATTGAAACGGAAATATATTAACCACCTATTCCTTTTGCTAGCAATAAGAAATATACAAATACTAGTATTAGTCCATTTAATACTGTACCAACTATTCTGAATAACCATTTTTTTGATGCTATTGCAAAAATGATGCCGAGTAATGAAAGGATACTTAGAGTCACAATAATTAACGTTAAATTCGCATTAGGTCCTCTAAGGATAAAGAAAGAAAATATACTTGCGATAACCGTTAGAAAAGAGAAAGCCCCTAATTTATACATAATAAGTCTCCTTGGTTAAAATGCATTTTGACATAATATACGACCAACTTTATTTTAACAGAATTCCCCTTTTCATTTATGGCGATTTTTACAAATAATAGCGCACTTATAAACAAAATGTCCTAATCAGCAACACTTAAAAATTGGTCATCAATTATATTTTTTCATATTTGCAGTATCTTTTTGTATAAAACAATCTAATAGTGAATAACCAGCTATTAAACTAATTATCGTAACAAAAGTTGTATTTATAAGAATAATATTAGCTAAATAAGGTAGGTATTCGCCAAGTGGTGAGAAAAGTAGTGCCGGAGAAAAGGAAATTAATATTGTAGGCACTGTAATAGCGATAAACTTATCCGGTTGAAAACGCCAGTTTTGTTTACTCGTTTCGCGATTAATAGATTGAAGGAATCGTAATAAAATGCCGACCAAAAGAGGAAAGAGTGTAAAGTAGAATAATCTTGGATAAACGTTAAAGTTCACTTGTGCGTCTGTATCTAAATAAAATTGAATCTTCACTCCAACAAATAATAATAAGACGATAAACAATGTGAAGCAGAGGTATAGCATTACTTTTTGCATTATATTCCACCATCCTTTACTCAAAATATATTCAAAAAAAGAAGAGATATACAATAACTACTGTTGTATATCTCTTCTTTTTTTGTTAGTTAATAGTGGAGTTTGCTTTTTCTTGCTTCGTGAAATAATCAATAATGCCCATCGCACTAATTTCTATATCTAGATGTAAAATGTTATAAACGGAATGATCTGCTGGAACGTTTAACTTTGTCAGATGGGAAGAGATTTTATCCATTAACACAGTTTGTAAAGCTTTAGTCGCTTCATCGAAATCATTATACTGTTCAAAAACTTCCTTACCAGTATGAACGAAAATAGGTAGCCAATGTTCCAGTTGATTATATATTTCTGTAACATGAGAGGATGCGCCGTAATGACCGAAATAAATAGTATCTACATTCATGCTTTGAATGTGATTTTTAGAAGCAATCATCGCATCTGGTTGGAATTGTGAAGGGGACGTTGATGGTAGATATAACTCTACATCAACGTCTGCGAGTTCTCTATAATAAATTCCAATTGTATCGCCAGTAAAAATCCCGTTTGTTAATGAATCGTGAATGCTAATATGGTGCTTCGCATGCCCTGGTGTATCATAAAATGTAAGGATGCGGTCTTCTGCAATTTTTAACGTATCACCATGTTGTACAATATGAACACGTTCTTCTTCAATTGGAAGAATTGGATCAAAGAGTTTATCGAAATCTTCTTTGTACACAGCTTTTGCACCTAAAATAAGTTTTGTTGGATCAATCATATGACGAGCACCACGAGAATGCACATATAACGTAGCATTTGGGCATTTTTCCATCATTAAACCAGCAGCACCGGCGTGATCTAAATGAACATGTGTAACGATAATGTTTTTAACTTCGTTTAAATCAATATGTAATTGTTGTAAGCCGTCTAAAATATACGGAAGAGAAGGGGCTGCACAAGTTTCAATTAAAGTAATATCGTCACCTAATAAAACGTACGTACCTGTTCGTTCATTATGCTGTAAATCGAAATCATCAATAAGATATAGGTGAGAAGATAATTGCTCTACTTTTTTCATATTTACCACTCCTTATATATTACATGTTTCTATTATACGCTAAAATAGAAAAAAGGCAGAAAACGAAAGCTCGTCTTCTGCCTTTTGTAATACTATTATTTCGTTTGTTGTTTATTAATAGACATAATGAACAGTCCAACAATCCCACCAACTAATGGAAGCATAATTTCTCCTGCTAAATTAAAGTAGGAGCTTAAGAATAAACCATTTACATCGATTACCCAGCCAGTAACATACAATAACATCATATATAGTACGAAATAAAACTCGCGATTTGAAATCGTTTCATGTTGTGCAGTTTTCATAATGAACACCATCCTTTTCTTTTATAATGGAATATAAACTGTCACATTTTGTTCACATTTCGATTGTAAAACTTTCCATCATAAAAGTCTAGTAGTTTGTGCCGAATTTCCGAACGGAAATAAAGCGCTATCATTATAGCGTATAAGTACGTAATAAGAGCTGTATATTCACGAATGTAGTATAGTATAAACATAGAATGATAGTGAAGAGAGGGGCAAAGACAATGACAGTTTATGATTTTTCAGCTAAAACAATTACAGGTGAAGAAAAATCGTTAAAAGATTACGAAGGAAAAGCACTTCTTATTGTAAATGTAGCTAGTAAATGTGGTTTCACACCGCAATATAAAGGATTACAAGAGGTGTATGATAAATATAAAGACCAAGGACTCGAAATACTCGGATTTCCTTGTAACCAATTCGGGGGACAAGAACCAGGTACAGAAGCGGACATTACTAGTTTTTGTGAATTAAACTACGGTGTAAACTTCCCAATGTTTGCAAAGGTTGATGTGAAAGGTGATAAGGCTCATCCTTTATATACATACATGACAGAACAAGCACCAGGTTTACTCGGTATGAAAGCAGTGAAATGGAATTTTACGAAGTTTTTAATCGGAAAAGACGGGAAAGTAGTAGGGCGTTTTGCGCCGCAGACGAAGCCGGTAGATTTAGAGGTTGAGATTGAGAAGGTACTTGGAGAATAATTAGGAGTTTCACTTTATTAAAAAACGTCTCAAAGAACAATGTAGTTCTTTGAGACGTTTTCTTTAAACTCACATTTTCAAGATTAAATAACTGTATCAAAGCCATCTGATTTAGGTAGAGAACCTGCTTTTTTCATAAGCACTTCCCATAAGTGTACGGATGTCTTCCATTCTGCTGCAGCCTGCCCCTGTTGATACATAGCGTTCTCATAACTGGCAGTAAGTTGTTGCATATCGGCCGATTTGTAAAGTGTATCGATATGGAGAGCGTATTCTCGGAATGTTTGACTTTCACCCCGTGGTATGCCAATTCTCGCAAATTGTTTTAAAAGTGCACCGTAAGCTTTTTGATAAACAGCATCATCTTTTCGGTATCTATAGAAATGAATAATAAGAAATGTCATCCATTTCATTCTAGTGATGAAGAGAATGTATCCCATAATACTAATTAGTATCGTAGAGAGGAATACGTACCACCAAGAAAAACTAGTTTTAGAATTTGTGACCTTTTTAGTAGAAGCTTCTTCTGTATGTTCTATTAAACTTTTAAGTTTTGCTTCATTATTTCGTTGGTGTATTTGCTCGTTATTAGAATTATTTGCTTCGCTATTTTGTGAAATAGGAGCAGGCGTATTATTTATAAAATTATAGGGATTGGTAAATCCTTTTGTTGGTTCGAATGGAATCCATCCGTATCCTGGGAAATATACTTCGACCCAAGAGTGTGCGTTATCGTTCGTGATTGTATAAACATCCGCACCTTCTGCAGAGGCAAGTGTATTGTCAAGAGTTCCTTCTGTATAGCCTTTTACCCAGCGAGCAGGAATCCCGGCAGAACGAAGTAGTACAATCATAGACGTCGAAAAATTATTACAGTAGCCGCTTTTTGTATCGAAAAGGAATTGATCTACATAATCTTGGCTTTTGGCAGGAAATAAGACATTCGTTGATTCGTATGTAAAAGAGTTGTCTGTGAAGTAATTTTCAATAGCTAATACTTTATCATATCGGTTGTCTTTATCATTTGTAAGATTGGCAGCCAAGTCTTTTACGCGCTGTGGTAATGACTCGGGAAGTTGTGTGTACTTTGTCATAAAATAAGGATTTGTTTCTTGACCTTCATTTGTTTTTACAGCTTTCAAGTTTTCTATGGAAAACTCAGGGATCTCATATGTTACTTTATACGAATGTAAAGTAGTAGAAGAGTCTCCATTCATTGTATAAATTTTTTCTGAAAACGAGTTAACACTGTATGATACATCAGAAGAAGCCTCAACTGATACTAATCCTGCTGGATAGGTAAGGTGAGGATAACTTTTTAGCATGGTAATTGTTGCCTCAGTCGTTTCCGTTTTTGTATTTTGTTCGTACCAGCTTACGACGTCGTTTTTATTTTTAAAAGAAACCTTTTTCGGATTTTCAGAAATTTCCCAGCCTTTTCCTGTATAAAAATCTTTTGTTTCTACTCGCCAATATTGTTTGTTTTGCGTTCGTGCTGTGAAAACAATTGTAGGATCCGCCTTAAAAGGACCACCTAATCGCGAGTCATCTAAACCATACCCAATTGTAGAAACTTTTTGTTCTTTACTTGCTTCAGATGTGTTGAATTTTAAAAAATCCATTGGGTTTGGCCATTGAGGGCCAAATTTTGGAGCAAAGTATGCGATGGTTGCTAATAATACAATAAATATTGTAAGTGGTCTAAGTAATTTTGAGATTTCCCTAGCATAATTTTGTAAGTGTTCGCGCTCTTTTATTCGTTCTACTTGAAGAAGACTAAGCATAAAAAAGCCGATGACAACAGTACGAATAATAGCGTAGTTTGCATTGTATAAATGTAAGTTATGAAAAGTTGCGATATAAATAATAGTCAATACAAGAAATAAAAACCCACGTTTTTTATGAATAATCCAAAATGAAGTGAAAGAACTCAAAAACCAAAATGAGAGAAAAAATAAAACCGTCGGAAAAACTGGAGAAATATCTAGTAAATTCCCTTGGAAAAATAGGGAGGAATTTCGAGACATATCAGAAAAGAGTGTTGTTAGCCAAGATGGATTTATAAAAGCATTTTTATAATATAGGGAATGAATGATAAATAGGACTGTGACAATTTTTATTGGAATCTGCCACCTCGTTTGAAAAAAAGAGAGAGCGAAGCAAATTCCTATAAATGTTACGAAAATATCTAATCTACCTACATTTGTAATACCTATAAGAGGTCTTATCCATTCTAGTAAAAGAAGAAATACACATGCATGCATGAAGAATTTGTTCGTATCCCACTTGTATTTTGCTTGTAATGTTATCATTTGCTCACCTCAAAAAACACGTTTGTATACCGGTTTTCATAAACCGTGTTTACAAATATTTGTCGTTTTTTTAGAGTTTCTAATATACTGAGTTCTCGGTGTGAAAGTTGATTCGCTTTTTCTTTCACGACAAAAATCATACATTTTCTATTTCTTATAGCAGCACAATCAGCCGCCTTTTGAATATCGGGAGAAAGATTACTTGTCACGAGTATAACCGTGACGGGCTCATAAATTTTTCTTAGTTCTATTTCTACACTTTGGGAGAGCGGGAATACACTGTCTGCTTGTACTTTTGCTAAATGACAAAGGATTTGTTGTAACTGCGTATCTCCATTATCTAAAGGGAAAATAGTTTGTTCTTTTCCGATAGACACGAATGATGCTGGTGAATTTTGTTTCAAGACAGCCCTTACGATAGAGGCAGTAAATGTGACGACTGATTCGAATAGAGGAGACTCGGTTCTGTCTATGAATATCATGATATTATGGCTGCGCTGTTGTTCAAACTCTTTTGTCATAATATTGTTTGTTCGTGCAGTTGCTTTCCAATCAATCCATGAAAAGCGATCTCCAGGTTTATAGTCTCTGACACCGACAGAGATTGTAGAGTCTTTTGCAGAATTTATATTTGCTGAAAGCGCTCCTTGTTCGAAATGATTTTCCAATTGTCGATACGCTATATCTACATACTGGGGATAGACTAAAAATGTATCTGGAACTGAAAAAGTTACTTCTTTCTCCATCATGCCGAATAAATCGCCAGTTTTGACACGGACGCTTGAAAAAGTGTGCTCGCCTCTAGGGATTGTGTCAATAACATATTGAAACGAAATATTTCGTTTCAATCCTGGGAAGAGTACTACCTTATTCATCTTTGTTTGTTTACAACTTATAAATTGTGGTGGCAGTTCATCTTCTATAACTAAATAAAGTAAGGGAAAAGGAAATTTTCTTTTTATTGTAATCGTGCTTACAAATTGTTCTCCTACTACATATCCATTTTGGTTTGTTGTTCGTTTTACTTCAGCGTCCCGTAAAGCGTAGAAGGGGAGTAGTAGTGAATAAAGAGCAATGGGAATTGTGCTGTAAAATAAAAACCAACTTACAAACCCTCCTTGAAACATAGCGTACACAAATGTTAAGACTAGGCATAAAGGGAGTAGCAATAACTTCATAACGTGATATAGCGCTCGCAGCATTTGTTTCATCAAGGGTTCATCGTCCTTTGAGTCGGCACGGTAGTTCGTGCAACGATTTTTGCGATAACTTGTTCTCCTGTTATCCCTTCAAATTTTGCTTCCATTTTTAGAATGAGCCTATGCGCTAAAACGTAAGGAGCTAAAAATTTAACATCGTCTGGAATAACATAATTTCTGCCATGGATAAATGCATAAGCTTGTGAAGCTTTCATTAAAGCAATTGAGCCACGTGGACTTGCTCCTAGCTGTATAGAGCTATACGTACGAGTCTGATTAACAAGCTTTACAATGTAATGCTTAATTGCTTTGTCCATACTTACTACCCGTACGCTTTGTTGTAAATAAAGTAATTCTTCTATTGTAGTAATGGCCTGTAATTGAGAGAGTGGATTTGTTTTTTCCATCCGGTTTAAAATTTCAAATTCTTCTTCTGGTGTAGGATATCCCATTTTTAGTTTCAATAAGAAACGATCGAGCTGAGCTTCTGGTAGAGAATATGTTCCTTCATATTCGACCGGATTTTGTGTAGCCATGACAAAGAACGGCTTTGGTAAAGGCCTTGTAATGCCATCTATTGTAATATTGCCTTCTTCCATACATTCAAGTAAAGCAGATTGTGTCTTAGGAGATGTACGATTAATTTCATCAGCAAGTACAAAATTCCCCATAATTGGTCCAGGCTTGAACTCAAATTGGAGCTCTTTCGGATTATAAATAGAAACTCCTGTTACATCTGATGGCAGTAAATCAGGTGTAAATTGAATTCGCTTGTAATCCGCATCAATGGATTTAGAAAGAGCACGTACTAGCATTGTTTTGCCGACACCAGGAACATCTTCTAATAGCACATGACCTTCAGCTAAGAGAGCTGTCAAAGCTAAGATTGTTTCTTTTCGTTTTCCGACCATTATTTTTTCAATATTATTGATTATTTTTTCTACAGTGGGATGTAATGAATCAAGCTGGGGCATCGTAATCCTCCTAATTTTATTATCGTTTTCTAATCTATTTAGTGGACAAATTTATAATTATATTTGCAGGTAGTAAAAATTTTGTCATTAATTCTAAGAATATTCAGAATATTTATTTCGATTACATCTAGTATAATTGTTTCCGTAACTAAGGGCAATACAGTAAATAATGATTTGTAGTTTTATGTAAAATATGTCTGGATATAAAATAGTATTGTTAAAGAAAAAATTCCTTATATACAATTTCTAAACTCTTTCTTATGGCAGTTTTGAAATAATATCAAAACTCTTTTTTATATATTTATAAAGAAAAACGTAGGAATTTCTCCTGCGTTTTTCTTTTGCAAAATAGTCGATACCTCAAAATACCATTCTCCTAATAATCACGATTAATCATAACCCTTCAAAACGGAATAAAAGATTTTCTCACAAACTTATTTTCTACTGAATTTTTGACAATCTCTTGAACTGTGCGAAATGTCACATCTGTATTTTACAACCTCTCTTATAGTAAGGGTATGTAAGAGAGACGTATTAAAGGAGTGAACAGTATGAAGAAGAAACCTTCAGCACTAATGAGACGTTTAAAATATTTTTCACCAATAGATCGTTATAACGATAATCATACTCAAGAAACATATGAAGATCGTGAATGGGAGAATGTGTACAGAAAGCGTTGGCAGCATGATAAAGTAATTCGTTCTACACATGGTGTGAACTGTACTGGTTCATGTAGCTGGAATATATATGTGAAAGATGGAATCGTAACTTGGGAAGGACAGGAGCTTAACTATCCAACTACAGGTCCAGATATGCCTGATTTTGAACCACGAGGATGTCCGCGTGGAGCGAGTTTTTCTTGGTATATTTATAGTCCACTTCGTGTGAAATATCCGTATGTACGTGGTGTTCTTTGGAGTATGTGGCAAGAGGAATTACAAAATAACAAGTCACCACTAGATGCTTGGAAAAGCATTGTGGAAAACCCTGAAAAAGCACGCAAGTATAAGCAGGCACGTGGTAAAGGGGGATTCATTCGTGCGAATTGGGATGAAGTGTTACAACTTGTTTCTGCTTCATTACTCTACACAGTAATGAAATACGGTCCAGACCGAAATGTTGGTTTTTCACCAATTCCAGCTATGTCGATGTTAAGTCATGCTGCTGGTAGTCGTTTTATGCAACTTATGGGCGGGCCAATGCTTAGTTTCTATGATTGGTACGCAGATTTACCACCAGCTTCTCCTCAAATTTGGGGCGATCAAACAGATGTACCAGAAAGTAGTGACTGGTATAACTCTGGTTACATTATGACATGGGGTTCAAATGTACCGATGACGAGAACACCAGATGCTCACTTTTTAGCAGAGGTTCGATATAAAGGAACGAAAGTCGTTTCTGTCAGTCCTGACTTCGCTGAATCTACAAAGTTTGCCGATGATTGGATTAGTGTAAAACAAGGTACAGATGGTGCACTTGCGATGGCAATGGGGCATGTGATCTTACAAGAGTTTTACGTAGATAATCAAGTGGAATATTTCACAAAGTATGCGAAGCAATATACTGATTTTCCTTTCTTTGTCACATTGAAACAAAAAGGAGATCAATTCGTTGCTGATCGTTTCTTAAACGCTTCTGATATTGGACGCGAAACGAAGTTAGGAGAATGGAAGCCTGTTCTTTGGAACGAGAATACGAATGATTTTGCAACACCTCAAGGCACAATGGGCTCACGTTGGGATAACGAAAAGAAATGGAACTTGCGTTTAGAAGATGAAGAAACAGGTGAAAAGATTGACCCACGTCTTTCTTTACTTGGAATGGAAGAATCGATTGGAACTGTACAAATTCCGTACTTCTCTGATGATGGAAACAAAGTATTAGAACGTACAATTCCAGTGAAAAAGGTTATGACAGAAGAAGGCGAAGTGTTCGTTACAACTGTATACGACTTAACGTTAGCAAATTACGGCGTGAACCGAGGGCTTGGCGGACAAGAGCCGAAAGACTTCAATGATGATGTACCGTTTACACCTGCATGGCAAGAGAAAATGACAGGAGTGAAACGAGAACTAATTATTCAAATCGCTCGTGAGTTCGCACAAAATGCCGTTGATACAAATGGTCGCTCGATGATTATTGTTGGAGCTGGTATTAACCATTGGTTTAATTCTGATACGATTTATCGCGCAGTTTTAAATCTTGTTCTTCTAGTTGGAGCACAAGGAGTAAACGGCGGGGGATGGGCGCATTATGTTGGGCAAGAAAAATTACGACCAGCAGAAGGATGGCAAACAATCGCGATGGCAAAAGATTGGCAAGGGCCACCGAAATTACAAAATGGTACATCTTTCTTCTATTTCGTAACAGATCAATGGCGCTATGAAGATACACCGGTTGGACATCTAGCATCACCAGTAGAAGGCAACTCTCGTTATCAACATCACGGTGATTACAACGTATTAGCGGCACGACTTGGCTGGCTACCTTCGTATCCGACATTCGAGAAAAATGGGATTGAATTATATAAAGAAGCTGTTGCTGCTGGTGCAACAACGCAAGAAGAAATCGGAAAATATGTTGCACAAAGATTAAAAGAAAAAGGACTAAAATTTGCGATTGAAGATCCAGATAACAAAAACAACTTCCCGCGCAACTTATTCGTATGGCGTGCGAACTTAATTTCAAGTTCTGGTAAAGGACAAGAATATTTCTTAAAACATTTATTAGGTACAACAAACGGGTTAATGAATGACGATAGTGATTCATTACGACCAGAAGAAATTAAATGGCATGAAGAAGCACCAGAAGGGAAGTTAGATTTACTCATTAACTTAGATTTCCGTATGGCTGGAACAGCGCTTTATTCTGATATCGTCTTACCTGCTTCAACTTGGTACGAAAAACATGATTTAAGTAGTACAGATATGCATCCATTTGTGCATCCATTTAATCCAGCAATCGGTTCACCGTGGGAAGCGCGCTCTGACTGGGATATTTTCACTTCACTTTCTAAAGCTGTGTCAGATTTAGCGAAGAAAATTGATCTTGAACCAATGAAAGAAGTTGTTGCAACGCCACTTCTTCACGATACACCGCAAGAATTAGCGCAACCACTTGGCAAGATTAAAGATTGGAGCAAAGGTGAGTGTGAGCCAATACCAGGTAAAACAATGCCACAAATTCATGTTGTTGAAAGAGATTATAAAACAATTTATGACAAAATGACTTCGCTAGGACCAAATGCGGGAAAACAACCGATTGGTACGAAAGGGATTTCTTGGTCCGCAGAAAAAGAGTATGAGCAATTAAAGAGCCGATTAGGAGTTGTTCGAACGGATTCTATTGCAAAAGGTTGCCCAGACATAAAAGAAGCAATCAATGCTGCTGAAGCGGTATTAACACTTTCTTCTACAACAAATGGTCATATGGCTGTAAAAGCATGGGAAGCACTTGAAAAACAAACGGATTTAAAATTACGTGATTTAGCAGAAGAACGTGAAGAAGAATGCTTCACATTTGAACAAATTACAGCGCAGCCAAAAACAGTAATTACTTCTCCGGCCTTTACAGGTTCTGAAAAAGGTGGACGTCGTTACTCACCGTTTACAACAAATGTGGAACGCCTCATCCCTTGGAGAACAATCACTGGACGACAATCTTTCTACTTAGATCATGACATGATGAAAGAATTTGGTGAAACGATGGCAACGTTTAAACCGATTCTGCAACATAAACCGTTCCGTAAATCACGACCTGAAGTAGAAGGAAAAGAGATTACGTTAAATTATTTAACGCCGCATAATAAGTGGTCCATTCATAGTATGTATTTCGATTCATTACCGATGTTAACGCTGTTTAGAGGTGGTCCAACTGTTTGGATGAATAAAGAGGATGCTGAAGAAGCTGGTGTAGCAGATAATGATTGGATTGAGTGCTTTAATCGTAACGGTGTTGTTGTAGCCCGTGCTGTTGTAACGCATCGTATACCGAGAGGAATGGCGTTTATGCACCATGCACAAGATCGTCACATTAACGTACCTGGTACGAAATTAACAAGTAACCGCGGGGGAACGCATAATAGTCCAACTCGAATTCACGTAAAACCGACACATATGATTGGTGGATATGGTCAATTAAGTTATGGATTTAACTATTACGGTCCGACTGGGAACCAGCGTGACTTAAACGTTGTAATTCGCAAACTGAAGGAGGTAGATTGGCTTGAAGATTAAAGCACAAGTCGGAATGATAATGAATCTAGATAAATGCATCGGCTGCCATACTTGTAGCGTAACGTGCAAAAACACCTGGACAAATCGTCCAGGTGCTGAATATATGTACTTCAATAACGTAGAAACGAAGCCTGGAATTGGTTATCCGAAACAATGGGAAGATCAGGAGAAATATAAAGGCGGTTGGGAATTGAAAAATGGTGAAATTCAGCTGAAATCTGGTTCGAAAATGAAACGTCTTATGAACATTTTCCACAATCCAGATCAACCAACAATTGATGATTATTTTGAACCTTGGAATTATGATTATGAAACGTTAACAAATAGTCCGCAACGTAAGCATCAACCAGTTGCTCGTCCGAAATCAGCAATTACAGGCGAATTTATCGACAAAATTGAATGGGGTCCAAACTGGGAAGATGATTTAGCAGGCGGACATATAACAGGATTGCAAGATCCGAACGTAAAGAAAATGGAAGAAGAAATTAAAACAGATTTTGAAAACGTCTTTATGATGTATTTACCACGCATATGCGAACATTGTATGAATCCCTCGTGCGTATCATCTTGTCCATCTGGTGCGATGTATAAACGTGAAGAAGATGGGATTGTTCTTGTCGATCAAAATGCATGTCGCGCATGGAGATTCTGCGTATCATCTTGTCCATATAAAAAAGTGTATTTTAACTGGCAAACGAATAAAGCTGAAAAATGTACAATGTGTTTCCCACGTATTGAAGCGGGTATGCCAACGATTTGTTCGGAAACATGTGTAGGACGTATTCGGTATATTGGGGTAATGCTATATGACGCTGACAAAGTAAAAGAAGCAGCTTCTGTTGAAGACGAAAAAGATTTATATGAATCTCAGCTTACTGTTTTTCTAGATCCAAATGATCCAGAAGTGGCAGCTGAAGCGAAAAAACAAGGAATTCCTGAAGAATGGATTAAAGCGGCGCAACAATCGCCAATTTATAAAATGATTATCGATTGGAAAATTGCTCTACCTCTTCACCCAGAGTATCGTACAATGCCAATGGTTTGGTATATCCCGCCGCTTAGCCCGATTATGAATATGGTGGAGGGAAAAGGTAGTAACTGGCAAGCAGAAGAGATTTTCCCTGCTATTGATAATATGCGTATTCCAATTCAATATTTAGCGAATTTACTCACTGCGGGGGATGAATCACACATTCGTCTTACATTGAAGAAAATGGCTGTTATGCGAACGCATATGAGAGCACTTCAAATTAATAAAGAGCCAAATGAAGCTGTATTAAAAGAACTTGGTTTAACGAAACAGGATGTAGAAGATATGTATCGTCTTCTTGCCATCGCGAAATATAAAGATCGCTTCGTTATTCCGACATCTCACCGTGAACAAGTGGCAGATTTATATAGCGAACAAGGAAGCTGTGGTTTATCATTCACAGGTGGTCCAGGCTCTTGTATGACAATTTCTTAAATAAAGGGGGCAGAAAATTATGAAACAAAGTTTACAAACAGCTTTTTCTTTTTCTTCTTTTCTTCTCTCCTATCCCGAACTAGGGTGGAGAGAAGCTTTAACTGAATTGCAAGAAGAGGTTGAAACAATAGAACAGGAAGACGTTAAAGCGTCACTTACAGGCTTTATAAAGCAAGCGCTAGATAAAACGAATGATCAACTCATTGATAGTTACGTATATACATTCGATTTTGGGAAGAAAACAAATATGTATCTTACTTATATGAACACTGGTGAACAAAGAGAAAGAGGTATTGAATTACTAGAGTTAAAACAACATTATAAAAAATCAGGTTTTAGCGTAACAGATAAAGAACTACCTGACTATTTACCACTTTTACTTGAGTTTTTTGCAAATGCAAATGAGCAAGACAGTGAACCAATTATGAGTAAATACACGGAAAATATACAAGCATTACATGTTCAATTAAAAGAAGCGGGTAGTATGTATGAACCAATTCTTGCGTCTGTGCTACTCGCTATCGAAACATGGGGTGTACAGACAAATTAGAAAGGAGCGTTGTCAAAATGATGGATCAATTTCTTTGGGTATTGTTTCCCTATATCATTTTTGCGATCTTTATCGGTGGACATATTTTTAGATACAACTATGATCAATTTGGATGGACATCAAAATCTAGTGAACTATTAGAAAAGAAGATGCTCCGGGTCGGAAGTCTATTATTCCACTTTGGGATCATGTTCGTAATTGGCGGCCATGTTATGGGGATTTTAATTCCAGAAGCTGTATATCGTTCAATAGGTATTTCTGAGCATATGTATCATGTAGTAGCAATTAGTTTTGGGCTTCCGGCAGGTATTGCTTCTATTATCGGTTTAATTATATTAACGTACCGCCGTGTAACAGTAAAGCGTATCATTGCAACGAGTACAAAGGGAGATTATATTGCGCTTATTTTATTACTTATCGTAATGCTAGCAGGACTTTCTTCAACATTTTTAAATATAGATTCAAAAGGATTTGATTATCGTACAACGATTGGCCCTTGGTTCCGAAGTCTCTTTATTCTCCAACCGAAAGTTGAATATATGATGGAAGTACCAGTATGGTTTAAAATTCATATTCTTGCAGGAATGGGTTTATTCGCAGTATGGCCATTTACAAGACTTGTACATGTATTTAGTGCCCCAATTAAATATGTAAGCCGTAGTTATGTAATTTACAGAAGACGTATTCCTAATGAGTTGAAAAAATAATACTGCTGTAAACGGATAGGAGCTAATGGTTAAAACGAAACGAGGTCTAATATGGAAGGCCTCGTTTTTGTTTATATAGGGAATAACCGTTAATAAGTAGCTTAAATTGAAAAAAGATTAGCATCTAAATAAGATGCTAATCAATGCTACAAACAGAGGCAGAGCAATCTTCACAAGCAATTTCACATTTTAAAAATTGTAAATCGTGGATTGTAATCTTTCCTTTATGAATAGAAATTGTACCTTGCTTTTTTAATTCATTTAACATTCGATTTACACTTTCACGTGAAGTTGCACAGAAATTAGCAAGTTCTTGATTCGTTAATGGTAAATCGATGAGAATCCCATTTTCTTTTAATACACCGTAACTATTTGTCATTCGTATAAGAGTAGAATACAGGGCACCTTTTTTGCCGTGTAATACTAAATCTCGGAACTTCGTTTGCATTCTTCTTAAATGTTCACTAATCCATTTCATAAATTCAAATACAAGTGCGGGTTTTTGGAGCAATGCTTTTTCTAAGGTTTCACGCTTTATAACCCCTACTTCAACATCTTCAAGGCATTTTGAATTTAATAAATACTTCGCATTGTCCGTGAATAATGTTAATTCTCCAATAATGTCGTATGCCGAACAAATACGGAGTGTTAATTCTTGCCCGTCAGCACTTAATTTACTAATTTGTACTTTTCCTGAGTGGATGATATAGAGCTCTGTTGCCTCCATACCTTCTTGAAAAATAAAACTACCTTTTTTAATTTGCATTTTATATTCAACAGATGCAAGTAATTCTTTTAAATCTTGAGATAATGTCATACTGTTTGCCACAGTGATCACCTTTCTTCTTATAAGCAATACATTTCCTATTTTGAGTGTAAGTATGATGAAAATGCAAGAGCTATTTTAAAAATACATTGAAATTTCAATGACCGTAAGGGGAAGTGATTTTCAATTTTTAGTTTGAAAAATTCAATAGACAAAGTGGATGAGATTAAAGATGTGAACAAAATTCGAACGGATTTGTGAAGAATTTTTGAATGGGGAAAGTAATGTGAGAAAAGTCACATTGAATATGTAGCTTCTTTTTTATAATGAAGGCAAATAAAAAAATGAAAGCTTACTAAGGATTACAGCAGAAAAGAAGGGATATAGATGCACGAGAACATGAAAGATTCTTTAGAACGTCCACTTCAAGATTTACGTATTTCAGTTATTGATCGTTGTAATTTTAGGTGTACATACTGTATGCCTGCTGAAGTGTTCGGACCTGATTACGCTTTTTTACAGGAAGAGCTTTTATTAACGTTTGATGAAATAGAAAGATTAGCGAGATTATTTATAAGTCTGGGAGTCAATAAAATTAGGCTTACTGGCGGTGAACCGTTATTGCGTAAAGACTTACCGATGTTAATTGCAAGACTTGCAAAGCTAGAAGGCTTAAAAGATATTGGACTCACAACAAACGGTATTCATTTAGCAAAACAAGCAAAGGCGTTAAAAGAAGCGGGATTAAAACGTGTAAATATTAGTTTAGATGCGATAGAGGATTATGTCTTCAAAAAAATTAATGGACGAAATGTAAATACAAAACCTGTACTGAAAGGAATTGAAGCAGCAAAGGCTGCTGGATTAGAAGTAAAGGTAAATATGGTCATAAAAAAAGGAATGAATGATAGTCAAATTCTTAGTATGGCTCGTTACTTTAAAGAACAAGACATTCAGCTCCGTTTTATAGAGTTTATGGATGTGGGCAGTACAAACGACTGGAACTTTGAACAAGTTATTACGAAGGAACAATTAATAGAGAAGATTAATCGCGTATATCCAGTTGAGCCTGTTAAACCTCGTTACTTTGGAGAAGTTGCGAAATTGTATCGATATGTAGGGAGCGATGCAGAAGTTGGGTTTATTACTTCAGTATCTGAGTCATTTTGTTCTTCTTGTACGAGAGCTCGTATCTCGGCAGACGGCAAGTTTTTCACGTGTCTATTTGGAACGAAAGGAACGGATTTGCGAACGCTTCTTCGAGGAAATATTTCTGATGCATCACTATTAAAAATTTTACAACATACATGGCGATATAGAACAGATCGATATTCAGATGAAAGAACGGCGGAAAGTACAAATAAACGTCCAAAAGTTGAAATGTTCTACATTGGCGGATAGTGAGAGGAGGATTTCTGATGCAAGAGCGTTATTCAAGACAAGTGTTGTTTTCTAGAATCGGTGAAATGGGACAAAGAAAAATAGGAGAAAAGCATGTGCTCCTAATTGGTGCGGGTGCACTTGGAGCTGCAAATGCAGAAGCTCTTGTTAGAATGGGAATTGGGAAATTGACAATCGCTGACCGTGACTATGTCGAATGGAGTAATTTACAGCGGCAACAGTTATACACAGAAGAAGATGCACAGCAGTGCAAACCGAAAGCAATTGCAGCCGCAGAACATTTAAGAAAGATTAATTCTGAAGTGAAAATTGTACCAGTTGTAACGGATGTCACACTGCAAGAAATACAAGAGTTAACAAAAGAAGTGGATCTCATATTAGATGCGACTGACAATTTTGATACGCGCCTACTTATAAATGACATTTCACAAAAAGAAAATATACCTTGGATATACGGTGGATGTATTGGAAGTTACGGTGTAACGTATACAATTCTTCCTAGAGAAACACCATGTTTTCGTTGCTTAATGGATCATCCTATGGGCGGTGCAACATGCGATACAGCAGGAATCATTCAGCCAGCTGTACAAATGGTCGTTGCTCATCAAGTAACAGAGGCGATGAAAATATTGGTGGATGATTATGAGTCGTTAAGAGGGACGATGTTATCATTTGATATTTGGAACAATCAATATCTCTCATTAAAAGTAAATAGACAGAAACAAAGTACATGTCCATCTTGTGGGAAATCACGAACGTATCCAAGTCTAGCATTTGAAGCGCAAATGAAAACGGAAGCGTTATGCGGACGGAATACAGTTCAAATCCGTTCAGGAATAAAGAGAAATCTTAATTTAAACGAAATTCAAAAACGATTACAAAAGAGTGTACATGTCAAAAAAACGCCTTACTTACTATCATTTCTAATTGATGAATATCGTTTCGTTTTATTTACAGACGGTAGGGCATTTATTCATGGAACAAATGATGTGAAAATAGCAAAACGATTATACGCAAAATATATAGGATGAACAGAAAGAGCGTTGCCCCTTATTAAAACGAGGTGAAAAAGAATGTTAGAAAAACGTATACCAATTCCGGTGGCAGAAGCAGTGGCACGTGTAATGAAATACGCTCATCAAGGTGAAATAGAAAAGGTTTCTCTTATAGAAAGTTACGGTAGAACGCTTGGAGAAGATGTTATTGCAGATCATGATGTTCCGTATTTTGATCGCTCTCCGTACGACGGGTTTGCGATTCGAGCGGAAGATACAAAAGAAGCGAGTAGTAGTAACCCCATTCAGTTTGAAGTGATTGGCGAAATTGGAGCAGGTTTTGTTTTTCCAGAAGAAGTGAAACCATTTCAAACTGTCCGTATTATGACAGGTGCCGCAATTCCAGCCGGATGTAATGCAGTTGTTATGTTAGAGCTAACTGAAGGATTTGAAGAAAGTGAAAAGACTTATATGAAATTGAAACGCTCCTTTATTGCTGGGGATAACATTTCTTTTAAAGGTGAAGATGTAAAACAAAATACCATCCTTGTGAAAAAAGGGACTGTTATTAACCCTGGAGTAGTGGCGCTTCTTTCTACGTTTGGTTATAGTACCGTTTACGTTGTAAAACAGCCGGTTATCGGAATTGTAACGACAGGAAGCGAACTGCTTGAAGTACATGAACAATTAAAGCCAGGGAAGATTCGAAATAGTAACTCCTATATGATAGCTGCTCAAGTTGAACGAGCGGGCGGAGTTGTACAGTATTATGGACAATTCGCTGACGATTTTGAGACGTGTTATAACACTGTGAAAAAAGCGATAAAAGAAGTCGATATTTTAATTACAACTGGTGGCGTTTCGGTAGGAGACTATGACTATTTATCTGCTATTTATGAGGAATTACGAGCTAATGTGCTTTTCAACAAAATAGCGATGCGACCAGGAAGTGTGACAACTGTAGCTGAGCTAGAAGGAAAACTATTATTTGGTCTATCTGGTAATCCTTCAGCTTGTTATGTCGGTTGTGAATTATATGTTCGGCCAGTCATTGGAACATATTTGCATAGAAAAGATTCGCACGTATATCGTACAGAGGCAATATTACAGAAAGACTTTCTGAAAGCAAACCCATTTACTCGTTTTGTACGAGGGAAAGTGGAAATTGTAGATGGAACATTGCAAGCTACACCAGTTGGTTTAGACAAATCTAGTGCAATTTCTTCACTTGCAGGGGCGAATGCATGTATCGTCCTGCCAGGAGGAACGAGAGGATTTAAAGCAGGAATAACTGTCTCGGTACTGTTATTAGAATCAAGCGCCGGAAGTGAGTGGCCGTGGGAAGAACCACTTCGATCATACAAATAATAGAAAAATAGATTGCTAACTTATACAAAGATAAGAGGTGCAAGATGGCACATACGTATTATGAAGTAATTGATACACCTATTTCAATTGAAGAAGTTACAAACAAAGTAATTCGTCGTGAATGTGGCGCAGTTGCGACTTTCATTGGTACTGTTAGAGAATTTACGAAAGGCCGTCGTACGCTATATTTAGAGTATGTAGCATATAAGTCAATGGCGGAGAAACAGCTTAAGAGAATTGGCACCGAAGTAGGAGAGATGTGGCCTGGGACAAATGTCGCCATTACACATCGCATTGGTACATTACAAATTTCTGATCTTGCTGTTGTCGTCGCTGTTTCTACACCACACCGGAAAGCTGCCTATGAGGCGAACGAATATATTATGGAGCGTATAAAACAAATTGTTCCAATATGGAAGAAAGAGTTTTGGAAAGATGGTGAGTCATGGATAGGTGATCAGTTAGAGAAGGTAGCGTATGCAAATGGTGAGCCTGGAAAGGAGATGAGAATATGATTGAAGTACTATTATTTGCACATTTACAAGAAGAAGTAAGTAAGTCAGCATTACACATAGGTTGTGAAAATATTACGGTTGCTGAACTAAAGGAAGTCCTTATTACGAAATACAACGTAGCAATTTCAAGTGAGATAATGGTCGCTATAAATGAAGAGTATGCAAATGAGGATGATATCATTCAAACTGGCGATGTCATAGCAATGATTCCGCCAGTAAGTGGTGGTTGATTCTTTTCAGCCTAATCATGTTAGGACGTGATTAGGCTGGAGGGAATGAATATAACTATGCATACATAGGAGGGAACAGGATGAAAGGTCCTAATTTTCAATTAAGTTTACAAACTTCTAATCTAGTTATCGGTTTTATGGTATGGGTTATTTTATCATCATTAATGCCTTATATTAAAGCGGATATTCCATTAACTGCGGGACAAATTTCTATGGTAACAGCAGTACCGGTTATTTTAGGTTCTGTTCTTCGTATTCCAATTGGCTATTGGACAAATCGTTTCGGAGCAAGAAAATTATTCTTTATTAGTTTTATTCTATTATTATTTCCTGTCTTTTATATTAGTGTTGCCAATTCTATGATGGATTTAATTATTGGTGGATTATTTGTAGGAATTGGTGGAGCTGTATTCTCAGTAGGGGTAACTTCTTTACCAAAATACTTTCCGAAAGAGAGCCACGGTTTTGTAAATGGTATTTACGGTGTCGGTAACGCCGGAACAGCAATCACTTCGTTTTTAGCACCTGTTATCGCAACTTCAGTTGGTTGGAGAACGACAGTACAATGTTATTTAGTTTTACTTGCAGCATTTGCACTTATGAACTTTTTATTAGGTGATCGTAAGGAGAAAAAGGTGAATACACCATTAATGGAACAAATAAAAGGTGTATATAAAAATGAAAAACTTTGGTTTTTATGTATCTTTTACTTTTTAACATTCGGATCATTTGTCGCATTTACAGTATACTTACCAAACTTTTTAGTATCTCACTTCGGATTAGAAAAAGTAGATGCAGGTATGCGGACAGCCGGATTCATTGTACTCGCAACAATTATGCGCCCGATTGGTGGTTGGCTCGGTGATAAGTTTAATCCATTTAAAATATTAATCTTCGTATTTATCGGTTTAACACTTTCAGGTATTATTTTATCATTTATGCCTAGTATGAACGTGTATACATTTGGTTGCCTACTAGTCGCATTTTGTGCAGGGATTGGAAATGGTACAATCTTCAAACTCGTTCCAATGTACTTCTCAGAACAAGCCGGTATTGTAAATGGGCTCGTTTCAGCTTTAGGCGGACTAGGAGGATTCTTCCCGCCACTAATTTTAACATTACTATTCCAATTAACAGGTCATTATGCAATTGGATTTATGGCGTTATCAGAAGTCGCACTTGCTTGTTTAATCATTACAGTATGGATGTATAGCCAAGAGAAATTGTTAGTGATGTTAAAGAATCATTAATAAGGAAAAAGAACCATCCCAAAGTATTTTGGGATGGTTCTTTTAGTAATAGGCTTCAACATGTTTTTATTGCTATCTCAACAAACGCTTGTTTTCTATAAGAATGTGCTTTTAAAATGAAAAACAGAAGGTTGATGGAATTTTATTTTAAAATATAGATGTCAAAAGTTATTTAATTAAAGGGCAGATTAGTTAAGGAAATCTTAAATCTATTCTAAAGATCGAACTCATTTTTAGAATGCAAATATTTAATTGAATCGGGATGTTTAGATGAAAAAAATATAAGTCCACTCAAGATAAACAAGTATCAGGTGTGTTAGGTGACTCAAGCGACAAGTATGGAATTGATGTAAGTATTCTTCGCATAGTAACTGCAGTATCAGATTTTTTTAGGGCAAGATTTTTTGGTAAGGCTAACGGATATTGTGAAAAAAGTACACTTAAACTAAAGAATACAGTTTAGTTCAATAAGATAAAGTTATGAATTTGTATAAATAATCTATAATTTTCTTTATGAGTCATATTTGATATGTTAAAGAAAAGAGAGCGTTTAATCCAACTAAAATATATGTAGAATGAGGTTTTAAATGATTATTTTTATTATATTAGACGTAATATTACCAATATTAATATTGCTGCTAATTGGTGCAATTTTACAAAGGAAGTTCCAATTTAACTTAAAGCAGCTATCTACACTTATTACTTATTGCTTGATGCCAGCGGCTGTATTTATGAATATATATGATATTAGTATAGAGACAGGTTTGTTGCTCCAGATAATATACTATTTAATGCTTTATAGTTTGAGTCTGATCATAGTAAGTCATTTCATTTCAAAAACATTAAAGTTAGAAAAAGGAGAAAGTGCAGCTCTAAAAAATAGTATTTCGTTAATGAATTCCGGTAATTATGGATTACCAGTAAGTCAATTGATTTTCAGTCACAATCCAGTGGGGGTTTCCATTCAAATTTTTATTGTGATTTTCCAGAATCTTTTAACTTATTCATATGGGATATATAACTTACTATCAGCAACAAAAACAATCGGAAGTATTATTCAATCATTTCTAAGACTGCCTGTACTTCATGCGCTTGTATTAGGGGTTCTCTTTCAATCTTTTAAAATTCAAATACCTAATTCTATCTTTCTACCTCTTAATCAGCTTGCGAATAGTTTTGTTGCAATAGCAATCATATTGCTAGGAGCGCAATTATCTAACATTAAGCTTAATTTTTTCCATCGAGTCATAACATGGGCTTTAATTGGAAGGTTACTGATGGGACCATTATTAGCACTTGCCATGATCTATCTACTAAACATTGATGGTATTGTTGCACAATCATTATTTATTGCAAGTTCTTTTCCTACTTCAAGAAATACATCAACCATTGCTATGGAGTATCAAATAGAACCTGAATTACATGCACAAATCGTTTTATTTTCAACACTTTTCAGCATTATTACAGTAACTGTCGTTATTTATTTGTCATATATTTTGTTTTGAATATACGTGCAAAAACGATTAGATTTGAGGCGGTAAATGATGGACGGAAATCCCATCGATATGAGAAGAAAACAGTCTTAGATATATTGGGTGTCGTTTACAATTGTACCATGTCTGATCATCAAGCAGTTTAATTCAAAAAAAGGAAACGCATTAGGGGCTATTTCGGATGCAAATCTTTAAAGCATCTACATATAGACTTGCGAAAAAAGACACAATTTCGCTTATAATTGACGTTACATGAGCTTAGTTTGATAGCGATGGGGTGGGAGTGTCAAGTAAGAATTTTTTCTTTATTGATTTTATGCGGTTTTTCCGCAAAATTGTAACTAAGGAGGGATTCCAAGTTGAGTAAACAGAATATCAGCACAACAGTTTCAGGAGATATAATTGTTACCCATCTAGTTGGAAATATAAAAACAGATGATGTGTATGAATGGTTTAATGGTTTTGAGCAGGTTTGTCAGCAATTCATTTCTGAAGGGCGGAAATACAAATTGTTGGTGGATAGAAAAGGATACACGCCAAATCATTTTTCTGTTCAAAAAGTATGGAAAGAGAAGTTCTTCAATGAAATCATTTTGAATAACAGTAAGGCAATTGCATTTCTCCTTGAAGAGGGGGAGATAATGGATTATTTACAACAATCTAATACGAAAGAATCTGTGAGATTTTTTGATGATTATGAACAAGCGCTAATTTGGTTGAATGAATATCCAATATAAAACCTGTATTGAAGCAGTTGCTCTCAAGCAACTGCTTTTTTTGTCCGTAATTGTTGCCGTTATTTTTCTTCACAGATTCTTGTTCAATTGTTTGTCTGATCCTAAAAAGCGAAACTAAAGCAAAAGGAACAAACGCCTCTAAAAAACGTTTGTTCAAAGTTAATTACTATTTTAGCTAAGTGATAGATTACATTTTATGAGTACGAGAAAGCTTGTTTATAAGTTTAGGAAATATAGATGTTAGTTCCTGCTTCAAATGCTTCGTAAACGATGGATCTTTACCTGAAGTTGAAATAGTGACAACATATTCATCATGTCGGATGACACCAGGTGTGTGAAACGATGATTTTGTACCATCACTTACGACGTTAACCCACTGGAAATCATGGGCGGCCTGTTTGACCATCATATTTACAGCATGTTGATTTGTAGCTGCATAAATAAGATGAGCATCTTTAATATCATTATTACTAAAAGCTTTTTGCTTCCAAGTAATATAAGGAAGTTCCTTCATTTCCTCGCAAATTTCTGGGCTGATAACGGTGACAAAAGCGCCTGTATCCTTTAATCCGGACGCTTTTCGATATGCGATTTTACCACCACCAACTATAACGACCACTTTTTTATTTAAATTAAACATAAGAGGGTACATGTTATACATATATGCATTCCTCCATTCGTTCTAATAATGTTAACTTCATGTATCTATCAAACTGAAGACAGTTACAAGTTGTAACGTGATCGTATTTGTTTGCATGCAATTTAATTTTTTGAAGTAATAATCCGGTAAAGAGAAGGTACGGCATGACATATACATGGGATGAAGTCGATGTTATAGCCTTGAGCTCAGCAGTAAAAGAGGGAGTTCCTTTCGTTAAAAAGGAGCACGATACTGGCATACTGAGTTTTCGTTCGACGGCTGCTCCGATTTGTTGTAATTCATGTAACGGCTGTGGATCACTACTGCCTCTCCCTACGAGTAAAACACTACTACCTTGCATTGGCATAGTTTCACGTATTCTTTTTACTACAAGTTCAACCATATGTGGATGTGTACTAAAAGGTTGTACAACTGAAAATGTTATATGTGGATATTGCTTTTGTATTTTCTCTATCTCAAAAGGAATATCACGTTTATAGTGAGCTGCTGCAAATAATAAAACAGGTACAATCATTATTGCAGTTGCACCCTCTAGTATTGCTTCTGTAACTGCATCCGAAATGGTAGGTGTCGTTAGTTCTAGGAAAGCTATTTTTTGAATCTGTTCGTTACGTTCTTTTATAACAGATTGAATAAAGTGAATGAATTGTTCGTTACCTTTTTGCAAGCGGCTCCCGTGGCCAACATATACAATTCCTTTCATCGTACCACCAAATCTTTCTTCATAATCATGTCTTGTAATTGCTCATCTACATTATGAAAACCGACTTTATTCGCATAGTGTAAAGTTGGAACGTCGGTATACGAGAATGGGAGAGTAAGAATATTGATAAAGCCTAGGCGTTTTATTTCTGCTAGAAACGTATCAATAGAAGCACGACCTTCAAATACAATGCTGTCCCATGAGAATTCAGAAAGCATACGGGAATGAATTTCATCGAAGCGATGATCAATTGTGTACTCATGAGTCATCATATAGGAACCAGCACCAATTTTTTCTTGAATAACAGCAATTCGGTTAATGTTTCGTCCTAAATAAATCGTTGAATTCGAAGAAAATTGCGCAGGTTTACTTAACAATCCATATTGCATAAGCTTTTCTTGAATAGAAAGGTTCATATACTGAAGCTCTGCCTGTAAGGAGCGAATATCTTTATGATATTTACTACATGATTGCACTAAGATGTCTACACTCTCAGCGGAACAAAATACAAGACGATCAACGTTAAAAATCTTATTAATTTGTTCAGAGGTTAATGTGTATTCTTTCTTTTGGAAAATTAGAATTTGATATATTTCTGCACCGGACTCTTGTAACATTTGCTTTATTGCGCTTTTTTTATTCGTTGCAGATGCAAGTAAAACTTTCTTGTCGTGCAATGGTTTACGTTCTTTCCAAGCGATTTGATTCCGTAAAGTAACAACATCACCAACAATTGTCATAGAAGGGTTAGAAATATTTTCGTCTTTGACGATAGAAACAATGGTGGACAGTGTCCCTGTGACTACACGTTGTTTACCAGTTGTACCCCATTCAATGACGGCTACTGGTGTATCTTTTTTCTTTCCTGCTTGTAGTAAGTTTTCACAAATTGTAGGTAAGTTTTTTATACCCATGTAGTAGGCGATCGTGTCGCTATTATAGGATGAATTATATTTTTCATGATCGGTTAAAGGGCCTTTTGCATGCCCAGTTAATAAAGTGATGCTATTACTGTAGTTACGGTGGGTGAGGGGGATACCTGCATAGCTACTAGCGGCGATGCTAGATGTAATACCTGGTACGATTTCATATGGAACGTTCGCTGCTGCTAAAGTTTCTGCTTCTTCACCAACGCGGCCAAAAATAGATGGATCTCCGCCCTTTAATCGGACAACGATTTTTCCTTCTTGTGCGAATTGAAGGAGGTGGGCGTTAATCATTTCTTGTCGCATAATATGATTCTTTGGCATTTTGCCGCAATACATAAGTTCACATGTTTCTTTTGTATAACTAAGAAAGAAAGGGTTTAATAAACGGTCATATAAAACGATATCTGCACGCTTTAAACAATCTATCGCTTTCTTTGTAATAAGCCCTTCATCACCTGGTCCTGCACCAACTAAATATACATATCCGTTCATAATCGCACCTCTTCTATTTTTATGTAAAAGGAAGCCAGAGGAGGCTTCCTTTCGTAAATTACATGTTTATATAAATGTCACCATCAATAACTTCTACTTCGTATGTTTGGATACAGCCGTCATCAGGTTTTTGCACTTCACCTGTTAGTAATGAAATTTTCCAATCATGCAGTGGACAAAAGACGAATTCTCCAGATACAATTCCTTCTGCTAACGGTCCGTTTTTATGAGGACAACGATTTTCTACAGCTCGAATATCTCCATTTGAAAGGCGGAATAGGGCGATAGACATACCATTCATTTGCACCTCTTTACCGATTTGAATAGGAAGGTCTTCCGCACGCATAACTTTTATTTTTTCTTTCGTTTGTATCATATAGATCACAGCTCCTTATTTCACAGTTTCTACTTCATACATCGCTTTTAATGATTTCGTTTCTAGTGCTTGTCCCCATGCTTCTTTATATGTGCCACGAGCTTTTTGGAAACGTTCATTTAACTTAGTGACCATATTTGCATCTTGCAGTATTTCTTTTATGTGATCGAAGCCTAAACGTTCTGTCCAGTAGGCAGTACGCTCTCCATAAATACCAGTTTCACGATAATATTGCATATAAGCTGTAGCGATGCGAAGGACATCATCTTCAGTAGGGACAATCATTACAAAATCAGCTTCGCGTACTTCCGTACCACCATTTCCGCCAATATAAAGTTGGTATCCATTTTCGACACAAACAACGCCAAAATCTTTCGTCAGTACTTCCGCACAGTTACGCGGACAGCCCGTTACACCCATCTTCATTTTATGAGGTGTATCTACCATTTCTAATGATTGTTCAAGCAACATACCAAGTCCTAATGAATCTTTCGTACCGAAACGGCAGAAGCGAGAACCAACACATGATTTTACATTACGAAGCGATTTTGAATATGCATATCCCGAAGTCATATGTAAGTCAGCCCATACGTTAGGTAAATCTTGCTTCTTAACACCATATAAGCCGATTCGGCTTGCACCTGTAATTTTCACAAGAGGAACATCGTACTTTTTCGCAACTTCAGCAATTTTCATTAAATCATCAGCTGTTGTAACGCCTCCGTACATGCGTGGAATAACAGAGAATGTACCATCGTGCTGGATGTTACCATTCATTCTTTCATTAACGAAACGGGACGATTTATCATCTTCATATTCTTCTGGAATCGCCATACGTAAATAGTAGTTTAAAGCAGGACGACATTTTGAACAGCCTTCTTCATGTATAAAACCAAGAACATTTCGTACTTCTTTTGGAGATTTTAAGCCTTTCTCGTGAATGGCCGCTACGACTTCATCACGGGATAAAGTTGTACATCCACACATACCGGCAGATTGCGCTGAGGCATCAAAAGCATCTCCAAGTGTATGAGATAAAACTTGTTCCACAAGCGGACGGCATTTACCACAAGAACCTGCGGCTTTCGTACAGCCCTTAACTTCTTCAAAAGTCGTTAACTCTTGTTCTAAAATGGCGTGAACGATTGTACCTTTCGTAACACCATTACATCCGCAAATCGTGTCATCCGCACTCATTGTAGCAACGTCAAGTGCACTTTCTTCACCAGCTTTGTGGAGAAGGGAAGCGGCTGTATATTCTTGTATATCCTCTTCTTTCTTTAACATGCTAAAGAGGCGGGTACCGTCAGCTGTGTCACCATATAAAACGATACCGACGACTTTATTGTCACGAATTAATACTTTTTTATAGGAACGTTTACATTCATCAAAGATGGATATTGCTTTCGTTTGGTCATCTTCATAAATTTGGCCAGCAGAGAATAAATCACAACCTGCAACTTTTAATTGTGTACCGACGATACTGCCCGTATATCCATCAGTTTGTAAATTCGTTATATGTTTTGCTAATATCGCACCTTGTTCATAAAGAGGAGCAACAAGTCCATATGCGATACCGTCATGTTCTGCACATTCTCCAACTGCATAAATAGATTCATCATTTGTTAGCATATAGTCATTGACTACAATACCGCGATTTACAATTAAACCAGCATCTTTTGCTATTTGCGTATTTGGGCGTATTCCGACAGCCATTACGATTAAATCACAATCTACAACTTCACCATCTTCAAATTGAATGCCCTCAACATGGTCTGTACCAAGAATTTTTACAGTTTTCTTTTCCATTAGAAATTGCATGCCTTGCGCTTCTAAATCTTCGCGTAATAGAGAAGCTGCTTTGGCATCTAGTTGTTGCTCCATTAAGCTTGGCATTAAATGAACGACATATACGTCCATTCCTAAATCAATAAGACCTCTTGCAGCTTCTAAGCCAAGTAATCCACCACCAATGACAACAGCCTTTTTCTTTTCATTAGCGGTATCAATCATAAATTGTGTATCTTCAATAGTTCGAAATCCTGTTACGCCAGGAAGAGTAGAACCTTCAACGGGCAAAATAAAAGCACTAGAACCTGTTGCGATAATTAGTTTGTCATATGTAAGAGTACGATTTTTTTCTGTGATAATTATTTTTTCTTCTCGGTTAATACTTTGAACCCTTTCATCTGTATACAAAGTTATTTCATTTTCCTCATACCAACTATATTCATTCATAATGATATCTTGCATATTTGTTTTGCCTTGTAAAACATGAGAGAGCATAATGCGATTGTAGTTTGGATGTGGTTCATCTCCAAAAATAGTAATCTCATATGAATCACTATCATGTTTTAATATTTCTTCCATACAACGTATGCCAGCCATACCATTTCCGATCATAACTAAACGTTTTTTCATTTTCGTTTCCCCTTTTTATGTGAAGTGTTGAACAAAGGATTATATTTCTATTATAGAAAATTTAAAAAGAGGGAGATGTGATATTTATCACATTTTTACAATGATTCACAAATTGTTAAAATTCGGACTTATTCGAGAGGGATGTGTATATTCTTTACCAAATGAAAAAACAGGACATAAGTATTTACTTACACTCATGTCCTGCACTTAATTTACACTCTCGTAATTGCACGTGGAAATAAAATGTTATTTTCTAAATGAATATGCTCAAATAAATCAGACTCTAGTGCTTCAAGGCGTTGGTAAACAAGTCGATAAGTGCCGCAAGCTCCTTCTGGAGGAGTAAAGTCATTTGTAACTTTACGAAGCTCTTTAATAATGTTGCCTGCGTGGTTATGTTCATTTTCCAACTCATCTACTACTTTACGTAACTTCACATAGTTTTCTTCAGTTGGATTTTGTTCAAATTCTAAAATTAATGGAAAATCTTCTGTTTCTTCTTTAATTAAATGTTGTTCTAGTTCCATCTTTAGTTCATGAAATAGCTTATGAATTTGAGCTAAATGAGGCTGACTTGCCCCATGAACACGTAATACTTTTGTCACATACGGACTTAATTGTGGCAACTCTTCATTTAAATAGCGATGATGCTTATTTATAACATAATCAATCAATTCGCGATAAGAAGCATTTTTCCAATCAATTTCAGATTCATTTAATCGTTTCATATTATTATAAAGCGTATTTAACTCTGTAAGCACTTCAGTAGCTGATAAATTTCTTTCATGAATTGCATCAATAAGCGGTTTATTGCCACCACAACAAAAATCTATTCTATATGATTTAAAAAAATCACTAGCTTTCGGGAATTGTGTAACGATCTCACCGACAATAGAAGTTTCAGTAAATGTATGTTTCATATGAACGCCTCCATAAAGTTTGAATGTAATTACTAAATTAAGAATAGCGATAAATGAAAATCAATGTGGTGATTGAAATCACTTATTATGTGTCATTTTTGAGAATAATAGTATGAAATTTATTTAAGAACACATCTAAATAAGAGAAAGGGATATTAAATGTAAGGCATTACAGTAAAAAAAGAAGCTTTTACTAAGCTTCTTTTTTATTACTATTATTCGCATGCAACTCCATCGCCGTCTCTATCTAGTTTACGACTATATCCTGGTTGATCTTTATATAGAGGAGCTTTCCCCGCAGCTCTAACTGCATCACAATTTTTGTAATATGCACTACTAGTATTTCCTGAGGTAGGTTGTGTTTGAGTTTGCTGTGCTTTTTGCTCTTCTTGTTGCTTACGAGCTTGTTCATCAGCCTGACGTTTTTGCTCTTCTTGTTGCTTACGAGCTTGTTCATCAGCCTGACGTTTTTGTTCTTCTTGTTGTTTACGAGCCTGTTCATCAGCTAGACGTTCTTCATCCTCTTGCTTACGAGCTTGTTCCTCGGCTTGACGTTTTTCATCTTCTTGCTTACGAGCTTGTTCCTCGGCTTGACGCTTCTCATCTTCTTGCTTTTGAGTTTTTTCGTCAGCCTCTTTCTTTTCTAGTTCTTTTTTCTTTTCGCTATCTTTTTGTTCTTCATTGTTAGAGGCAACTTTTGTACTAGTTGCTGTCGTTTTTTCAGAAGAAGGAGCTGAAATACCTAATAGCGCAACAAAAATGACAAATAATACGGCTGTAATAATAAATTGTTTTTTTGCTACACCTGTTTTCTTAATAACAGATAATATTGCAAGTACAAGGAAGAATATAAATAGAATGAAACTTAAAATAGCAAAAAATTCGATGACTGGGTGTTCAGATTTTGTTGTACCAGTCACTATTAATATAATTGAAATCATAAAAAGAATAACGGTAGGACGTCCATATTGTTTTGCTTTTCCATTTTTTTTAAAGAATGAAATGATACATAAGATTAAAAGAATAAAAGCAATAAAAAATAAAGCTGCACCAATATTACTCAAAATCGCCATTTTCATACCTCCATTTGTAAGATTTTTCTTATTGATTATATAGGAACTTATTGGATATTACACGTTTTATATAAATTTAGAAAATTAATATTTTTACTAGACTTATAAACATTTATTTGCATATAAGGGAAAATAGATATATTTACTATTACTTTTTGAAAGAGATTTCATAAATTATAGTATATCGATTGAAAGGAGGAGATTTGAATGGAATTTCAATTGTTGGTAACTTGTATATTACAAGAAGGTAATGCTTACTTTTTAGTAACGAAGGTAGACGATGTTATTACGTTAAAAGTACCGATTACTGCGGGAGTAGCAGGTTTATTTTTAGCTTTAGGTGTACCAAGATGTTCTTAATTTAAATATCTATAATAGAAGAGGAAGGGACATGCCTTTCTCTTCTATTATTACATAATATAATTATGTAAACTTTAATATCATATTTGTGATAGCACGTTTGAAATGGACATGCATATACTATAATGTTTCATTGGATGTTAGGGGTGGAAGGTAGTTTTAATAAGTGCATCCAGTGATGTTTTTAAGCTATGAAAATAAAAGAGGTGCTATTATATATGAAAAGAAAAACATTTGATATTCCAGTTACATTGCGAAGAGAGTGGTTTTTAATAGAGTTAGCTCATTTAACGAAAAAATATGGAATTGAAATTGCAACTAGCAAAATGGGTGCTGCACCGTTTTTAAGAGATCAAGTTACAGAATCAAAGATAGGGAAAGGGTTACAATACGATAAATATGATGATGAGTATATAATTGAAAATTAAAGGGTAACAACAAAATTAAATTAATTTATAACAAAATATAAAATAAAGCAGATTCTAAATATAGAATCTGCTTTATTATGAAATACTTCTAGTCAACTAACCTCTTTCTAGTGTTTTTCCTACATATTTCTCTTGCGTTATTCCAAAAGATTCACGAAGAATGCGAGCATAATCTTTAGATTCTATTGGTCGTTTATTTTTGGTGCCTTTAAAGGTTTCTGTGTAATTTTTATTTGTTAACGATATGTGACCATAAGTAGTTAATTTACAAGTGATAGCCCCTTTATTAAAAGGAGATTCTTTATGCTCTACAATCACTTTTTGAATGTTATTCACTTTTTTCTCATCTATTGGATCTAAAGTGAAAGCATAACCTATTTTCCATTCATTTGAAGGTTCAGATTGTAAGAAACTTGTAGATTCTCCGTTAGCTCCTTTTCTCATTTCTAAAATATGCGTACCTTTTCGAGTATTTCGTTTACGAATTCGATATTCTCCTGTTTGAGAGGAGATGGCTTCTCCTTTAAAAGGGACTGGATGTAAAGGGAGATGAGATGCAAAACCTGCATCCACAACATAATCTTTATTCTCATGACTTAATATGATAATGACATGACCATCATCGGGCTTCCATTTATTATCGTAAAGATCATAAACAGTACCGGCTACTTTGTATACTTGAAACCCACAATCAATTAAAAAATAATACAATAAGGAGTTTAATTCATAACAAAGTCCACCTCGTTTTTGAATAAGTAACTTTTCTATTAAGTTATCTTTTGAGATATTTTTAATAGTACCAGCCATAATATCAAGATTTTCATAGGGGAGAATCATTCCCATTTTTAATAAGATTTCATCTAAATCATCAAATGTTATTTCTTTTGCAGGAATTTTTAAGCGTTCAAAAAACTCCTTTTGTAAATTGGTCATCATAAAGTATTCTCCTTTCTTTTTACAGAATTTTCTTCTGCTCACCGATAGGTTAGTACTTCTACAAGGTTAATTCAAGTGCGCGGAAATTATCATAATATATGTTTCTGGAAATATGATTGTTTATTCGGAAATTTCAGTTTGATTTTTAATTGTAGGAAAGCCTTACAATATAGGGTCCTTTAAAATTATTTTGTATTTAATGAAAAGAAAGTACATATCTTTATTATGTTTTTAAATAACTAACTAGTAATAAAATGTTTTTTTACTAAAATTTTTTCAAGATTTGTATGCTTTATATAAACAATAATGATTTAAAAAATATCTGGATGTAGCGAAGTTAACAATTATTGAGAAACTTTTTTGTCGTATTCTATCAAAAGGAAGAGGTAGAAACAAAGAGAATAACGAGAGTTAAGGAAGAGGGTACACAACTAGTAACCTTCTAAAAATAGGGCTAACATCTTTTTAAAATCAAAGATTAGCTATTATTAAGGAAGGGAAAATATAAAATATTATAAAGAACACCTTCTTTCAAAAAAATAGGGGGAGTAATATGAGACTGATGAGAAGATATGTGGCCTTACTAATTGTATTTTTTATCATGGCTCCAACGATTAGCACAAATGTACAGGCAGAAGTTGTAAAAGAGCTTGGAAAGGGGTTTCCTGACACAGAAGTATTTACACCTGGGGAATGGTTTTTAGGCCAAAAACCTGCTAATTATGATGAGAATAAACCACCAATTCTCTTTGTACAAGGAAGAAATGGTAATGCGGATAGTTGGTATGGAAAGACAGTATATCATGATATAAATGATATGTATGATTATGCTTTGAAAGCAGGCTATCAAACAGTGTTTATACAATTATATGATGCTGCGGGGAAAGGTTCGGCTAGTCAGTGGGATAACGGAAAACTGTTAGCACAAAAACTTGAAGAAATATATAATCATTTCGGTAAAAAAGTTAATATTGTAGCGCATAGTAAAGGTGGTATTGATACACAAGCCGCATTAGTTGAATATGATGCGAATCGATTTGTTGGAAATGTTATTACACTTGCTACACCGCATCACGGCTCAAATTTAGCAGATTTGTCATATAGTTGGTGGGCAGGGTGGCTTGCTTCTATATTAGGTCAAAAAGATGATGGTACGTATTCGTTACAAATAGGTGAAATGGCAAAGTTTCGTTCAACAATAGATAATAACCCAGCAGCTAAATTAAACCGTTACTATACGGCTACTGGGACTAGCTGGGGGCCAACATTTTCTGCATTATCTATGGGGGGGGTATATTTATCATCGTACGGTTCAAATGATGGACTAGTAAATGAATGGAGTGCGAAGCTGCCGTATGGTACACATTTATTTACAGATTCCAGATTTGATCATGACAATATAAGAATAGGATCAGCTGTTTTTGCACGAATTGAACCATATTTACGTACGACAAATGTGGGGTTACCAGCTTTAGTAGCATCCAGCACTAGTTCAAATGAAAATCTAGAACAATTAAATACAACTTCAAATCAAAATATTTTAGGAGGCGAATTACCACAAAATCAGTGGATAGAGCAAAGTATTGCTGTTGATAAAAAGGCTGAAGGAATAGTTTCTGTACTAACTGCTTCTTCTGATGTAGAAGTACAAATGGTATCTCCAAAAGGAAAAATCTATGAAAACAAAGATAGCGTTATAACTACTAGTGAAGGCGAATCTTTCTTTAATGGGGCGACAATTAGAACATTTAAGTTTGATAAATTGGAAGTAGGCGAATGGAAAATCAAAATGATGGCGAAGCAGTCGAAAGATGCATATTTAGTTGTAAGCGATTACAAGGATGACGCACCATTTGTTCTTCGAATGCCTACAAAAGTTAAAGTAAATAAACCTGAGTATAAACTGAAAAAATCACCTGTGGCACCTGAAATGAAAGGGGATCTTTCCATAACAGTAAGAGTCGTTAATAAAGAAGGTAAGTTAGTCTCTGAATTTAATGAATTACAAAATGTTAATACGAATACATTTACAGGTGCTTTGAAAGATATAAAACAACCGGGAGTATATAACGTTACGATGGATATAAAAGGGATGAATAAAGAAGGAAAACCATATAATCGTACGATTGTTAAGTCGGTTTATGTAGAGAAATAAGGAAGAATAAATAAGTATAATAAAAAAGTGCAGAAATCTTGTGTTAGAAAGAATTCTGCACTTGTTTATGTGGGGAGAGATAATAAAAGTTGAAAAAACTGTTATTCAATAAAAAAAGATGCTGAAATAGCATCTGAATGTGAAGAAATAATTTTAACTTAGTTTTGTAACTGTTAATTCAATTGAATTTATACCATTGTCACAAGTTACAATACTTTGACGATTAAAACCACTATTATTTCTAAGTTGAAGAGTTGAATTAGCAGGCACTGTAACAATCGTTTCGCCAACGAGTTGAAGACATTCGTTATTTGATGAAGTATTCATTTGAATAGCGAAGTCACCTTGACTATTAGCAAGTGGATTGTTATTTAAAAATATAGTTATGACTGGGATATGTGGAAATACAGGATTTAAAGTAGTATTAATACTGGAAATGAACGAAACTCTATAATCACCAGCTTGTCTAAAGTGTATAGTAGTAGGATTTAGTAAGGAAACACCTCCTGCTAAAGGTCCAACGTGATTAAATGGAAAAGGATCTCCAAAAGGAACAGTTATAAATTCAGTTTGCCAAAAAGTTCCGTATGCAGGACAGCTTCGTTTATGTGAATGGTCACATGAACATTTTTTATTTGAACTGGAAGAAGATTTGCATGAGCATTTTTTATACGAGTTTGAAGAATGATAGTATGAACCCAAAATATTACCTCCTATTCTTAATAAATTTAAACCACATAGTAGTTTATGAAGATGAATCACAATTGGCGTGTATGCTTGTACTATAAAAGGAAATAGATTTGGAATATAAAGTGGTCAAATGATGAAGTGTAGTATTTGGGTATTACCTGTAACACCTTTTGAAGATGATAAGGTTTATAATTTGATAGAAAAATAAATGGAATTTCTAAATAGATTGAAGTAACGAGGAAACGTTTATCCCGCTATTTTCCGAGCAGTAAGACTCCCATCTCAAAATTCAGCGAAAGCAAAGAAGTTAGGTGGGGGATGAATTAAACCCCCACTCATTAAAATTTCACTTTACTATATTTATTTAGTCTGACAAAACAGAAATATTACCTTTAGCTGTATGGATGTTATCATTTGGTGAAGTTATAATATTTAGCTATATTTATATTAGGTTATTCAGTTTATTTTTTATTTGCGTAGCTGAGCAGGAAAAAGTCAGAAAATATAGAATAATATACATATGAAGCATCGTTTGTTTTTGGTGTGAATAGTAATTAAAGATACGCTAAAATATTTAAAATTGTAACGAAAGAGAGATTAAATAATAGAGGGAGCAACTTACATGGAAAATATATTAAAGGTATCTTCAAAATCAAGCCCAAATTCAGTCGCAGGTGCAATAGCAGGAGTACTAAGAACAAGTGGTAATGTGGAAATTCAAGCGATTGGGGCTGGAGCTATAAATCAAGCGATTAAAGCAATTGCGATTGCAAGAGGGTTCGTCGCTCCAAGTGGTATTGACTTAGCTTTTGTTCCAGCGTTTCAAGAGATTTCTATCAATAATGAAGAAAGAACAGCGATTAAATTAATTGTAGGCCCTAGAAAGAAAAGGTCTTAGTAGAAGAGAGCGTTACTATAAGGGAAAAAGGCCAATAGACTTCCCAGGTTAGATACGCTATTTTATGTAACCGATCCTTGGGTGTGGACACGGCATTATACCGGACTCATGTCTGTTAATTTCTCCTTAAATTTAGCGCGTGTTCTAGATACTTAAAAATGCCAAATCCTTTGTGATATAAGGGATTTGGCATTTTTGATGTTTTTAAAAATAAACAACCTTAAAACTGCTCATTTAGAAGATTTAGTTTTAGTAGCGGCCATTGAACGTTTTTATGATAGTTTACCTGATAAATGGTCTTTCTAATTCTTGCAGCTATAGACTGTTCGTGTTGGTATCTATTCAAGTCAATTTTATTACGCTCCATAACCTTTGTTTTAATTTGATTCAGTGTTCCTGCTCCATCTAGTTCGGTTAATATTGCTATAATTTCATCTAGCCATGAAGTGCTGTTGGACATACATATACCTCCTAATAAAACATGTGTACTTATTTTTATTTTAATCTTTTAAATTTATATATTCATATATTGATTCAACAAAATTAGCAAAATATAAATCTATTGATAATATTATTAAAGCGTTGAATGAGAGCTTTATTCTTTCTGAGGATGAGCAAGAGGAAGATATGTATCAGGCTAATATTGATTCGGATTTTAGTAAAGTAAAGATTGCAGAAGAAGAGAAACCGGAAAATCGAAAAAAAACTAAAATGGAATCTGGTAGGGAAGTATGGCCTCGTGATCCGAAAAAAGCTAAACAAGCTATTAAACAGGCAGAATTTAAATGTGAAATAGATGACACACATGAAACATTTGTATCGGAAGCCAGCCGAAAAAATTATATGGAGGCCCATCATCTAATACCGTTAAGAATGCAACATGATTTTGAAAATAGTTTAGATGTTGTTGGAAATATAGTTAGTATATGTCCGAACTGTCATAGGTTGATTCATTATGGAAGAGACAAAGATAAGAAAAAAGTTTTAGAACTTCTCTTTGAACAAAGAAAAGATTCTTTGAAGAAGTTCGGTATTGAGGTATCTCTCAAAGAGCTATTTGGATACTATGGAATTCTAAAATAAGAATATTCATAGCTATAGTGAAGGTAGAATGTTTCATACTTAAACATAGCTATTATTGTGATGGGAATTTAAATTTCGTCTTTTGAAAGTATCAATAATTTGTATTATTTTTATAGGGTTATATATTTTTCTTTTGCTCTGCTGTATAGCAGAGCTCTTTTTTTTTGTCGTACAAAAGCCACCTATATATGTGAAGTGCCCCCCAATTGTTAGGCTGTGTCTAACAATTGGGGGGCACTTCAGTCCTGTCGGGCGGCTTCTTTTAATTTATATTCACCAATTCATCAAACTTAAACTTAGTATTCAAACCAAAGGCATCTGTACAATATATAGTTTTCATCATCGGTTCAATATGTAATACATTTATGTACATGTCTTGCACCATTCCATCACGATAGTATGAGATATGTATTTCTTCTTCCTCGTGAAAAGATTGCATTAACGCTCGTTCTATTCGTTCCATAGTATCTTGTGTTAAAAAAGGTTTAGGTACTTTATATTGTTCCTCAAACATTCTATGTATTTCCTCGTATTGCTCCGGTATTGAAGCAAACGGATTCCATTTCACCATACCTCTTCCACGTACTACAGGAAAGCTGTTATATCCCATGATGTAATACCTCACTTTTGTTTTTTTAACTCCACTACAAACAAACATGTGTTCTTTTTTAAGGTTTGAAAAGGGACCATTTTGTTAACATGAATATTCAAAAATAATTTTTTCAAGTTAGAATATTCAAAAACTTATTTATGCAAACAAGCATGTCATGATAACATTTAACAAAAGGGGGTAGAAGTAGATGAGTGTTGACATTATTTCTAAAGAAGAAATCACAAAATTATTAAACGAATGGTATCAAGCTATGATTTCACAACGTGTATTACAGTCTCAGAAAATAAAAGAAGATATTGCAAATAAAATCAATAATATTAAGGAAGACCAAACAATATTAGTCTACTACGCTTTATTGAATGCACGGTATAAACTGCTAATTCGGGATATGGATAGTACAAAAGATATTCTGGACAAAATCGAGCCTTTACCAGAGTCTACAGAAACATTTTTAGAGTACTATCATCATTTGTTTAAAGCAATTTACGCTATTAATAAAGCAAACCATAGTGAAGCAAGAATGCAATTTGAAAAAGCTGAAACGTTTTTAGAGTACATGCATGATGAAATTGAAAAAGCTGAATTTAATTATTGGCTTGCAGTCCATTACTATCACGTATTAAAACCGATCCTAGCAGTTCAATTTGCTACAAAGGCGAATGAAGTATTTTCAATTAGTCCAGGGTATGAATTAAAAACTGCAGCATGCTTAAATACTTTAGGAATGGCACACATTCGACTAAATGAATTCGAAAGTGCAGAGGAATATTTACTTTCAGCACTAGGTACCTTCCAAAAATCTAATGATGAACTTCTTATTAAACGAGTTAAGCATAATTTAGGACTTTTATACGCAAGTCAAAACATGCCAGAGTTAGCAATTAAACACTTAGAGGATTCATTAGAAAATAACGCTAAAACTATGTTTCTTTTAGCAAGAGAACATTTTAAGTTAGGTTATAGTCATATCGCTAATGAATATATTGAGAATGGCTATAAGATTAGCGACTTATGTTATCGTCATCATTTCCGAATTTTAAAAGCAGTACATAACTATGTACCGCAAGAAGAATTAGAAAATGTGGTTATAGAAGGTATTTCGTATTTTGAAAAAGAAGAATTATATGATTGGGTAAAAGAATATGCTTCTCTTTTAGGTGAAAGATTCTATGGTTCAGAAAATCACAGAAAAGCAAGCAAGTATTTGCACATCGCTTTAGATGCAGACAAAAAGAGCATAGAAAGAAGGGCGCTAAAATGAAAAAAGCAATCTTATTAATGATGATGTTATCGGCTGTTTTTACTTTTGGTCTTACTAATGTAAAAGACATACCACAAAACGAAGCAATTGAAGTGTTTATGGATCATGGAGAACATATTTAAAACCTAAGGAAGAGGGCGCTTATAGTGTCCTCTTTTTAATATCTATTATTTATATGATGAGGTTGCAGGTACGTCTTTTGGTTATTGTTTGATAAACGTAAGATGTTTCTAAAAATGTGTATACAAAGGTGTAATTTTGTACTGTATATGTTCACGTACTATATAAAAAAGTATGAAAATCTATAAAAATAATTATTTCAATAAAATTTGTTTTAGATATTAAAAAGTGCCAAAACCCTTGTGGTATAAGGGGTTTGGCACTTTTGTGTTTTTTATATTTTATCAAATAAACAATTCTAAAACTGTTCATTCTTCTCCCAAGATTCAACGATATAATGTGCGATCGTCGGATTGAAGCCTTTACCAACTAAAAACATAATCGCAGCAACTTCTGTTAATGCGTGTTCATGTGATGTATGTTTTGCTTCATTTAAACCGTAATCTACCCATGGTTTTACGAAATCTAGTACGGGTTTCTTGAAAGGTAAAAACTGTGTACCGACAACTTGTTGAATTTGTTGTTGTGTTGGTTCAGTAATTGGTCCAGGTGGTAAGATTTGTGGTTGTGTAATGTCTAGTGTTGGTCCAGGTGGTAAGATTTGTGGTTGAGTTGGATCTATTGTTGGTGGTTTAGGTGGTGAGACACGTACGTCGTAGTTTGGTTGATACATTTGTTGTTGGTATTGCGGTTGTTGTGGTTGAGTTGTGTATGGATTTTGTTGATATTGTTGTTCTTGGTTTTGTGGTGCTACATATGGATTTTGTTGATATTGTTGTTCTTGATTTTGTGGTGCTGCATATGGATTTTGTTGATATTGTTGTTCTTGGTTTTGTGGTATTACATATGGATTTTGAGGATATCGCTGTTCTTGGTTTTGTGCTACTGCATATGGATTTTGAGGATATTTATAATTTGGACGTGTGTCATATGGATTTTGTTGAAATTCAGTTTCTTGATTTTGCGTTGTTGCATATGGATTTTCGTCATATTGTTGTTCTTGTTGCTGTAACTCTTGTTCTTCGTATTGTTCTGTGTATCTCTGTTCCTGCTGTTGAGGGTAAAATGGTTGCCTTGGGTAAGGCGGTTGATTATTATAGAACATGTTTATTCCTCCTTCATGATGATGCCTACCACCTAGTGTATGGGCAGACAAGAAAATATGTGATGAAAAAATGCGGGCGTGTTACAATAAGTAACTGGGTGAAGATAAAATGACAAAACAAGAAAAAATCCAAAAAACAATTACTTTTGTAAAACATATTTTAGAAAAAGATGCGAGTGGGCATGATTGGTATCATATTGAGCGTGTACATAAACTGTCGATTTCTTTATCTGAGCAAGAAGGTGGAAATCGTTTTATAATTGAAATGGCAGCATTACTTCACGATGTGGCAGATGAAAAGCTAAATGAAAGTGAAGCAGCAGGAATGAAAAAAGTTTCTGATTGGTTAGAAGAGCTACGTGTTGAAGAAGAGGAAAGTAAACATATTCTTCATATCATCGCCAATATGTCTTATAAAGGTGGCCATGGCGGCACAGTAGAGTCACTTGAAGGGAAAATTGTTCAAGATGCGGATCGTTTAGATGCTCTTGGTGCAATTGGAATTGCTCGTACATTTGCATATGGCGGGGCAAAAGGCAGATTAATGTATGACCCAACTATTCCGCCGCGTGAAGAAATGACGAAAGAAGAGTATAGAAAAAATAATGATCCATCTTTAAATCATTTTTATGAAAAACTTTTGAAATTAAAAGATTTAATGAATACGAATGCAGCAAAACAAGAGGCTGAAATTCGTCATCGTTATATGGAACAGTTTATTGAACAATTTATGAAAGAGTGGAATGCACAAATATGAAAATGTTAACTGTGGAGAACTTATCAAAATCATATGGAGAAAAGCCGTTATTTGATGGATTATCATGTAGTATTACAGAAGGACAACGTGTCGGAATTATTGGTGTAAACGGTACTGGTAAATCGACATTATTAAAAATTATTGCAGGATTAGAAACTCCTGATACAGGTGATATGACGCATTCACGTGGGTATACAATTAGTTATTTATCACAGCAACCAGAGTTTGATGAAAAACTAACAGTATTAGAGCAAGTGTTCCATGGTGATACACCTTTAATTCGTCTTCTTCGTGATTATGAAAAAGCGCTATTAAATATTGAAAAAGATCCAAGTAATGAAAAAGTACAGGAACAATTATTTGCAGTGCAGCAACGTATGGATGCAATGAGTGCATGGGAAGCAAATGCAAATGCGAAATCTCTTTTAACGAAATTAGGAATTACGGACTTCACTGCAATTGTTGGGAATTTATCTGGTGGACAGAAAAAACGTATCGCAATGGCACAATGTTTTATTGAAACGCCTGATTTATTAATTTTAGACGAGCCTACGAACCATCTTGACCATGAGACAGTTGAATGGTTAGAAGAATATTTAGCAAGATATACAGGTGCGGTATTACTTGTAACCCATGATCGTTATTTCTTAGATCGTGTGACGAACCGTATTTTTGAATTAGATAATGGTAAACTATATAGCTACGAAGGAAACTATAGTACATTTTTAGAAGCGAAAGCACTTCGTGAAGAGCAAGAATTGGCACAAGAATCGAAACGCCAAAATTTATATCGTCGTGAACTTGCTTGGATTCGTCGTGGTGCAAAAGCCCGTTCTACGAAACAAAAGGCGCGTATTCAGCGTTTTGATGAGCTAAAGGAACAAGAAGGACCAGCTGCAAAACAGTCAGTTGATATTGCACTAAGTGGAAGTCGTCTAGGAAAGAAAGTACTTGAATTAAAAGATGTAACGAAAAAATTTGGCGATAAGACGGTATTACATAATTTTAATCATATTGTGAAACCGGGTGATCGTATCGGAATTATTGGGGCGAATGGAAGCGGGAAATCTTCCCTATTAAATATGCTTGCAGGTAAGTTATCTCCTGATAGTGGTGAAGTTGAAGTAGGACAAACTGTAAAAGTTGCTTATTATACGCAAGAAAATGAAGAGATGAATTTAAATCAGCGTATGATTGAATACATTAAAGAGATTGCAGAGGTTATTCATACAACAGATGGAAAAGTAATTGGTGCATCTCAAATGTTAGAACGTTTCTTATTCCCGACTCATTCACATGGTACACCGCTTGGTAAACTATCTGGTGGTGAAAGAAGACGTTTATATTTATTACGTATTTTAATGGGAGAACCAAACGTACTTTTACTTGATGAACCTACGAACGATCTAGATACACAAACATTAACAGTACTAGAAGATTATTTAGAAGATTTCCCAGGTGTCGTTTTAACTGTATCGCATGACCGTTACTTCTTAGATAAAGTAGTAGATGAACTGTTCATCTTTACTGGCGGAGGCGGAGTGCGTGAGTTCCTAGGTAGTTATACAGATTATTTAGAAATGGAAAAAACGAGAGAACTTATGGAGAAAGCGGAAGTTCAAAAAGAGAAAAAAGTTGTAGAAGAAGCTCCAAAACAACAACGTAAACGTAAACTTTCATACAATGAGCAGCGTGAATGGGAAACGATTGAAGATACAATTGCCGAACTTGAAGAGAAAATTGAGTCAATTGGAGAAGAACTTGCGAAAGTTGGATCTGACTTCACAAAGGCACAAGAATTATCTGAAGCACAGCAGAAAACAGAAGAAGAGCTAGAAAAAAAGATGGAAAGATGGAGTGAACTATCAGACATCATTGAAGGATTAAAATAAAAACAAGCTGCATATATTGAAAAGTAAAGAGAAAAACTTTACACTATTGGTAGAACCTATTTTAGGAGGGAAAAAATGAGAACATCTAATCCAATGTTGAAAAAAGAGGCATTCCGTAAAGAGGGAGCAAGCGCTTCTGCGATGACGATTGGCGGAACAGTAGGCAAAACGTTCATTATGCTTATCTTGCTACTTGCAACGTCTGTCTATTCATACATACAGATGATGCAGGGGACGATGAAGATGCCAGTATTAATTGGTGCTTTAATCGTTGCGGCAATCATCGCATTTGCGTCTATGTTCTTCCCACGTATTTCACCTTTTGGTGCACCAATCTATGCAGCGGTAGAAGGGGTTGTGTTAGGAAGTATTTCAGCAGTTTATACAATGAAATTTGGCGATTCTATCGTTTTAAATGCTGTATTACTAACAATCTCAATTCTATTTGCAATGTTAGTGTTATATGCAACACGCGTAGTAAAAGTAACGGATAAATTCCGTACAGGCGTTATGGCAGCAACACTTGGAATTATGGTTATGTATTTAGTCGTATTCCTACTAAATATGTTTGGTGTAACTGTTCCATACATTCACCAAGGTGGTACAATCGGTATTATTATTAGTGCAGTTGTTATCGTAGTTGCTGCATTAAACTTATTACTAGATTTCGATTTAATCGAAAATGGTGTACGTGGTCAAGCTCCGAAATATATGGAGTGGTATACTGCGATGGGACTAATGCTTACATTAGTATGGTTATACTTAGAAATTCTTCGTTTCGTTTCTTACTTTACGAAAAATGACTAATAAAAAAATCCTGCATGAAAAATGCAGGATTTTTTTATTTTCAAAGATAAATTGAACGTATGGTATAATATGGATGTTATCAATTTGAATTGAAGGAGATGGAATATGATGAAAGAGAAGAAGGGGATTATGAAAAAACTATTTTCTAAAAGTTTTTTCATAGAACTAGATGAAGCTTTAACGTATCCATCATCAGAAGTTATTACTTCAGCGATTGAAGGATATGCAACTGAGTGCAATGAGAGACTAAAATTTGAGAGTAAAGTTAAACCGATTACGTTTTACTTAGAAAATGTAATGTACCGTGCTGAAATAAAGATGGCTCGCGGAGGATATTACATATCTTGTACTGAAGTGTAATAAATTTTGAAACCATACATGTTTGAACTATGTATGGTTTCTTTTTTTGTTTTGTAGGGTCTAAAATAATACTTTTTACTTACGGATATATCATTTTGTGCTTTTTACCATTCAAACATTTCTCATTACAATGAAGAAAAATATGTGAGGTGGTATAACTTATGATGAATCGAGTTGTATTAATCGGTAGATTGACAAAGGAGCCAGAATTATACTACACAAAACAAGGCGTCGCTTATGCAAGAATATGTATTGCGGTGAATAGAGGATTTCGAAATAGTTTAGGTGAACAACAAGTCGATTTTATTAATTGTGTCGTTTGGCGAAAATCGGCTGAGAATGTAACTGAATATTGTAAGAAGGGGTCACTTGTTGGGATTACAGGGCGTATTCAGACGAGTAATTACGATGATGAACAAGGCAAGAGAATATATAGAACTGAAGTTGTGATTGAGAGTATTACCTTTTTGGAGAGAAGGCGGGAGGGGGCATCGTAATAAAAGGTGATTTTAAGTAATAGCTTCGGAAAAAATTGTGGAAAGTATTTTAATAAACTTAAAGAAGGAATATCTCCAACTTTTTTGAAAAAACAAGTAAAGAGTATACAAAATTTTATAACGTTTTTTGGCTAATCCAGTAACAAACGAGAACCGTAAAACCCATCACAGGATAGAAATGTATAAAAAGATGAATCGAGTGATAGAAAATAAAAAAAGGGATTCCTTCTGAGAGTAAGGAATCCTCCTCTTTGTTGCTACCGATAATAGGACGTTATGTTAACCAACTATGAATATGATATACGGAGAAGGTTACCTCTGATTAGTATGGAATACAACCTTAAAGAAATCATTTACTCGGAGGACTATATATGGACAAAGAATATGAAGAAGCATTTGTCAAAAAATTTTTTTCTAAGAGATTACGTGACAGGGTTCTATTTGAATTATTTTCTCCTAAAAAAAGAAGAGATGCCTTATGGCGTTTAAATCATAACTACAGCGTTGCCTTGAATGAGAAATACATCGTAAGCATCACACAACGTATAGCTAACATCGACGAACTCCTACAACTATTAAAAAATCATGGTGCCGAGGATAACTGTTATGTTATGTCCTTAAACGAAGATATAGACGGTAAACACTTACCTTTACACATTGCGGTAGAAAAAATAGCTTTTTATGGTTTATCTTCTATCATTTCATGTGTCCCAGACAAACTTGCATATTTTCAAGCTGAGCAAAATTACGGTTCCCGTGAAAGATATCTTTTAAAAAGAAATTGAAAATACTTGGAACATTTTTTATAAATCAACTTCCGCTAACGAAAATTATGTAAATAAGCTGTCCATATGGACAGCTTATTATATTTTTTGCTTAGCGTGTTTTTTTTTATACTGGCGGTACCTCAAGAAATGGATAAAAAATAAAAATCATTGGAAACGAAAGCTTTTAAAATCCCATTCCTAATTTAAAATGTAAAAAGAATGAAATAGTATGGTAGCGGGAAGAAAGTAGTAAAATTAAGCACCTGAGTAGGAGTATAGAGTAATAACATGTTACAATACAGCTAAGAACAAGCAATAAAGGAGAGTTTTTTACGTGAAGATTAAAGCAATTGAACCGACGCCAAGTCCAAATACAATGAAAGTTATTTTGAATGAAGTATTACCATCAGGAGCGCGTAATAATTATACAAATGAAAATAAAGAACAAGCACCAATGCAAGTGCAAGAAATTTTGAAAATTGAAGGTGTTAAAGGTGTGTATCATGTAGCTGACTTTTTAGCAGTCGAGCGAAATGCAAAGTATGACTGGAAAGTTTTATTACAACAAGTTCGTGCTGTTTTTGGCGAAGAAGTAGTGGAAGAAAGTGAAGAACAACAACTTGCTCATTTTGGAGAAGTGAAAGTGTTTGTTCAAATGTTCTTTACAATTCCAATGCAAGTAAAGTTAACAGATGGAACATCGGAAGAACGTGTTGGCTTACCAGATCGTTTCAAAGAATCAATTATGAAAGTACAAATGTCTGCACCAAACGTTGTAAAAGAGCGTAAATGGGTAGAACAAAGTACACGTTACGGTAATTTTGAAGAAATTGGGAAAGAAGTAGTGGAAGAGATTGTTGCTGCATATTCAGAAGAACGTGTAAATGAAACGGTTAAAGAATTATTAAATCAAGCAGGGGCTGTTGAAGTAACGATTCAAAAGCGTGAGCCATATAAAGTAACAGAAGAGATGATGAAAGATTCTGACTGGAAAAACCGTTTTGCAGCATTAGAACAAATGGATCCTACTGAAGAAGATATGCCAGTGTTGAAGATGGCGTTAGATGATGAAAAAGTTTCAATACGCCGTTTAGCAACAGCGTATTTAGGTATGGTAAAAGGTGATGGAGTATTGCCATTATTATATAAAGCGTTATTAGATCGTTCAGTAAGTGTTCGCCGTACAGCAGGCGATTGCTTATCAGACGTAGGTGATCCAGCAGCGATGTTCGTTATGATTAAATCTCTGAAAGATTCAAGTAAATTAGTACGCTGGCGTGCAGCGATGTTCTTATTTGAGCTTGGAGATGAAAGTGCGATTCCAGCATTAAAAGCAGCGCAAGATGATCCAGAGTTTGAAGTAGCGATGCAAGCGCGTCTAGCATTAGAGCGTATTGAAGGCGGAGAAGAAGCAAAAGGTTCTGTATGGAAACAAATGACGGAGTCTCGTAAAGGGGAATAATGTATGATTGTTTTCTATGATAGTTGGTGTCCGATGTGTACGGCGGTTGCAGAACGTACGAAAAAATTAGATAAAAAAGGTAAGATGAAATTTGTTTCATTTCGAGATGAAGATGTAGTTGAGAAGTATGAGCTTTCTCAAGAACTACAAAGTAAGATGGAACAAAGACTGTATATTTTTAAAAATAATAAGTGGTATGACGGCATTCAGAGCATAGATGTACTAGCAAAGGCCGTTCCATCTTATTGGTTTGCCGTTCCTTTTATAAAGTTATCAATCGTACTTGGTTTTGGAAGTAAAGTATACGATTATATCGCTAACAATAGAAAACTTGTTCCAGTGGGACATTGCCGCGGTGGGGTTTGTGAAATCCCTACAAAAAAATGAAATCATCGTTATCTTTCTTTTGCACCTATTAATAGAGCGTGATATGATGAATTTGGAATGAAAGTTGAAGGAGAGATTACAAGATGTCAAATGCTTATGAAGAATACATGCGCCAAATGGTAATCCCAATGCGCCAAGAGTTAGTGCGTTCTGGGTTTGAAGAGTTAACTACAGAAGAAGCTGTAACAGAATTTATGGAAAATACATCAGGTACAACTTTAGTAGTTGTAAACTCTGTTTGTGGTTGTGCAGCTGGTTTAGCACGTCCATCAGCAGGTCAAGCGGTTGTTCGTGCTGAAAAACAACCGGATCATCTTGTAACTGTATTCGCAGGTCAAGATAAAGATGCTACTGCAAAAATGCGTGAATACTTCGGAGAAATTCCTCCATCTTCACCATCTATGGCATTATTAAATGGAAAAGAAGTTGTTCACTTCATTCACCGTCATGAAATTGAAGGTGCAACTATGGACGAAATTATTACGAACTTAGAGCAAGCTTTCGAAAAGAATTGCTAAAGAAGGGGGAGAGTAAATCTCCCTCTTTTCTTTATATAGAGGTGAAACAATGATAGTAACAACAGCAGGAAGAACGAATAAAGAAATGACAGATTATGCAAAGCAGGTAGCCGCAGAATTAAATCGTTCATTCGTTAAACGTAATGAAATACCAGTACATAAATTACATGAGCAGTATGAACAAGATGTACTTGTCGTAGGAAAGAACCGATTAGCTATTTATCCGAAAGGTACGGAAGAATCATTTTTCTTTCATCCGAACTCAGCGATGTTTCGTGTGAAAAGGTTAATGCGTGGAGAACACGATCCGTTTGTACAAGCTGCTAAATTAGAGAGCGGAATGACAGTGTTAGATTGTACGCTCGGTATGGCATCAGATAGTATTGTAGCTAGTTATGTTGTTGGTGAAAGTGGAACAGTAACAGGACTTGAAGGTAATGAATATATGGCTTATATCATGAGAAATGGTTTGAAAACATGGTCTTCATCTGTTTCTGAAATCGATGAAGCAATGCAAAGAATCCAAGTAAAGCAAACGGAGCATTTTTCATTTTTAGCGCAATGTGAAGATAATAGTTACGATGTCGTTTACCTTGATCCGATGTTTGAAGAAACTGTCATAGAATCTGACGGAATTAAAGGATTAAAACACTTCGCTTTGTATCATGATATTACTGATGAAACAATTGCGGAGGCGAAGCGAGTGGCGAGAAAACGTGTCGTATTAAAAGATCATTTCCGTAGTTCTAGATTTGAAAAACACAATTTTCACGTATACAAAAGAAAAAGTGCTAAGTTTCACTTTGGTGTAATTGACCCTTGCTAATTGTTTGAAAAGATGTATAATAAGCAATAATTAATTAAATATACTGTCTGTGATGAAGAGAGTAGTCTTTTTTAGAAGGAAAGCGAGCTAGGGATGGTGTGAGCCTAGTACGAAAGAAAAAGATGAAGCGCACTTCGGAGATGCTTCTTGAACGAATAGTAGAGAAAGCCGAGGCCCCCTGTCCTCGTTATAAACGGGAAAGTGGTTCGTAACGAACAACAAGGGTGGTACCACGGGTTAAAACTCGTCTCTTTTCTAGAGACGAGTTTTTTGTGTTTTAAAAAATAAGGAGGTTAAATCATGGATTATAAAATGCAGTTTGCGGAAAGTTTATCTAATATTTTCACGAATGAATTAACGCAAAAACAAATTTTAGATTTAATTGAAACACCGAAACAAGATGAATTTGGAGATGCAGCGTTCCCATGCTTTTCATTAGCGAAGCAATATAAAAAAGCACCAGCTATTATCGCAAAGGAAGTTGCTGAGAAATTAAATGATCCGTTTTTTACGAAAGTAGAAGCCGTTGGTCCTTATGTAAATGTATTTTTCAATCGTGAAACTGTAAGTGATGCAGTATTAAAAACGGTTTTAGCGGAGAAAGAAGAGTTCGGTCAAAACCACTTTGGCTGTGAAAAAACAGTAGTAATTGATTATTCCTCTCCTAATATCGCGAAACCTTTTTCGATGGGGCATTTACGTTCTACAATGATAGGAAATTCGCTGAAACATATTGCTGAAAAATGTGGCTATGAAGTTGTAGGGATTAATTATATAGGAGATTGGGGAACACAGTTTGGAAAGTTAATTACGGCTTATAAAAAATGGGGAAATGAAGCAGTAGTTAAAGAAGATCCAATACGTGAGCTATTTAAGTTATATGTTCAATTCCATGAAGAGGTAAAAGACGACGAAGAACTAGAAGAAGAAGGACGTGCTTGGTTTAAGAAATTAGAAGAAGGTGATGAAGAAGCGGTAGAGCTTTGGAATTGGTTCCGTCATGAGTCCCTTAAAGAATTTTCTCGCATTTATGAACTTCTCGGCGTAGAATTTACTAATTTTCAGGGAGAAGCATTTTATAATAATTTAATGGAAGATTTTATTGGGATTTTAGAAGAGCATGAGTTGCTTGAAGAATCAGAAGGCGCATTAGTCGTTAATTTAGAAGAAGAAGGAATGCCGCCTTGCTTAATTAGAAAATCAGATGGTGCGACGATTTATGCAACGCGTGACTTAACGGCAGCTTTATATCGTCAAAACACTTATGGGTTTGATAAAGCGCTATATGTTGTTGGTCCAGAACAAAGCTTACACTTCAATCAGTTTTTTACTGTATTAAAAAAGCTCGGCTACACTTGGGTTGATGGCATGGAACATGTACCGTTTGGGTTCATTTTAAAAGACGGTAAGAAAATGTCCACACGTAAAGGAAGAGTTATTTTACTCGAAGAAGTACTTGAGGAAGCAATCGAACTTGCAAAACAAAATATTGAAGAGAAAAACCCAAACTTAAAACAGAAAGAAGAAGTAGCAAAGCAAGTCGGTGTTGGTGCAGTCATCTTCCACGATTTAAAAAATGAGCGTATGCACAATATCGAATTCTCATTAGAAAATATGCTGAAATTTGAAGGAGAAACAGGACCTTACGTACAGTACACACATGCACGTGCGTGCTCTATTTTAAGAAAAGAAAGTGTAGAATTTGAAACATGTACGTTTGCTTTAAAAGGTGATCATAGCTGGAGTGTCGTAAAATTACTTAATAAATTCCCTCAAGTAATTGAAGCAGCTTTCAATAAAAATGAGCCATCTATTATTTCGAAATATGTATTAGATGTAGCACAATCATTCAATAAATATTACGGTAATGTTCGTATATTAGAAGAGAGCGAAGAAAAAGACAGCAGACTCGCATTGGTTTATGCTGTGACGGTTGTATTAGAAGAAGGATTACGTTTACTTGGGGTGGAGGCACCTGAGGAGATGTAACATAGTAGTAAACTGACAAACTGGGTCTAGTATAAACCTGGTTTGTTTTTTTATTGGATATATAATTTTTTTGCAAAATCAATTAAAATCTTATTAGAGAGGGTGATTCATATTGATTCGAACTTTTATTTTACAAATTCCTTGTCATAGAAGGTTAGATAGGAGTTTTCTTAAACTACAAAAGTACATACCTTTATGTGCGCGTTGTACAGGCATGCTTATTGGTATTTTAATGTTTCCAATTTATTTTTATATGACACCTTCACTTCTTTTGGCAATCATACTATCATTTTTCGCTCAAATTCCTTTACTTATCGATGGGTTCACCCAAAAGTGGAAATGGAGAAGTAGCTCAAATTTGCTAAGAATAACTACTGGTGTATTAAGCGGTAATGGTATGGGATTATTCATTTCATCTAGTGTTATATGGATATTATCTTAAGATATATAGTAATGGAGGTATTTACATAGATGTTCTGGATTTACTTAATTCTAATTTTTATTTCAGGTGGAAGTGGAATTGGTTTTATGATTCAAAATAAGTATACAGAAGCAATAATAGCTTTTGTTATTTGTATACTATTGTTTGGGCTACTGTATTATTATCTTAAGAGAAACAAAAGAAAGAGAAAAGTAGATTGTGACGATTTAGACTGTACGGATTGATTGTGATTGTACTTGTTAAATTTTTCTTCCAAATAAAAAGCTAGTGAATTATTAAAAATACACTAGCTTTTTTGCTTTGAAATTTTAAGAAAAGTGTAGGAATACGGCTATTATATAGAGAACTTTAGTTTTGTATATAAAAGGAGGCGTTAGATGTTGGAAACGTATGATTGGAACAATAAACTAACATATTTAAAAAACACGAGAGATTTATATTATAATGACGATTATGTAAGCTTTTTAGTAGATACAGTTTGGAAGATTACTAAGCCTGTACATATCGTTGATTACGGTTGTGGATATGGTTATTTAGGGTTAGTATTAATGCCATTACTCCCAGAAGGTTCAAAGTATACAGGTATTGATAGTGGAGAAACATTATTAGCTGAAGCGAGGGAGTTGTTTCGTTTACTTCCGTATGATTCAGAATTTCTTGAAGGAGATGCTATAGAAATTGAATTGAACGATACATACGATATAGCAATTTGTCATGCCTTCTTATTACATATGAGTTCACCAAAAACGATGCTACAAAAAATGATTCATTCAGTTAAAAGTGGCGGGAAAATAATCTGTTTTGAACCACATTGGATATCAAATATGTCTTCATACACTTTGGATGGAGAGAACCAATCGGAAATTATCCAGCTAGGCATTTTGCAGAATTTATTTGAAAGTGACACGCAGAGAAGTGGAAAAGATGGAAATATTGGTATGAAAATACCGATGTATTTAAGTGAATTAGGTGTTAAAAATATTGAGTGTAGAGTAAGTGATAAAGTGAACTTTTTAGATTCTAATATGCACCATAATGATAAACAAAGTTTGTATCATTCATTAAAAGAAGAGGGGATTGCAGGGAATCCAGGTGATAAGCAGCAATTTATAGAACGTTTAATATCCAAAGGATTAACATATGATAATGCGCTAGCTCAATATGAAGCTGAACTACGATTTTTTAAAATATTTCATGCGCATTCTTCTTTAGTGTACGCTCCGAATATGAAAATTACATTTGGTGACATAGTATGTTAAAGGGTAGGATATATAAGGATTGTCGTTTAATGTCGATAAATCGATATTCGACATATAATCGCTGATATATGTTAAGAATTGGTCGATATAATTTGAAAATCGCCGATATATTTAAATTATCGCCGATATAATTTTATGTACTAATTTCAGCTTCTACAAGTTTAAAACCGCATGTTACGTTATTCCATATAATCAAACAAAATACAGAGAAAAGCAATCGTTTTTACTATATTTTGTTATAAATTTGAATAATATTAATTAATACCATCCATTATAAGAGATTTTAGTTGAATACATACTATATGGTGTGTAAAATCTAAGCAAGTAGCAGTTTAAATATAAATTCGAGGTGAATGCATGCTAGATTTTAAACAGTTAGAAGCGTGTTTGAAAGATAAGAGATTTGTAGACGGATTACAGGAAATAAATAATGAAATTTCATATATAAAAGAAACGAATACTTTATCCTATGTGAAGAATTGGCTTGCTAGTGTTCCTTCGCATAAGGAGTTTGACATATTAATACGTCTTACTGATGAAGGCCTTATGCACCAATACAGTTCATTCCTCATTCGCTACGCCTACAAAAAATTCCCAAACATGAGAACGCTCTCTTTATATTGTGATGAGTTAATTGATGAGCGGAAAATACTTGAAGTAGAACAGTTGTTAAAAGACTCATTAGAAGAGGTAAGTAAAGAAGAAATAGAAGCTGATCTTTTAGCGAAAACATATTTTACATTAGTACGATGTTTGTTGGAAATGAAACGAAATGAAGAAGCCCTAATCTATATGCAAAAGGCAGAGGAGTACAGTGCGCGTGCCGTATTTGATAAATGGGGCTACGTCTATATGCATACAGGTGAATGGGAGAAAGCAGAAGAACAATTTATAGCCGGCATGCAGCATAAAGATTGTGAAGAGCTATCTACCTATTTATTATCACAATTATATGCGAATCAAGGAGAACAAAAACGTGCATTACAGCTAATTGATGATGCGATTGTAAAGTTCCCGCAAGTACCATATTTTCATTTTGAAAAGGTAAAATATTTATTAGATTTAAGGAAGTATGAAGAAATGTTAGCGGTAATAGATAACATAAATAATCAGCTTCCTTATCATGCGTATAAAGCTTACTTTGTACATTTACGTGCAGAAGCGCTTTACAAAATGAATAAACTTGTAGATTTACAAAAGCTATTAAAAGAAGAAAAAAGTTTAAAAGAGTCTTTATATCATAATTTAGAAAAAAATCCAGATGGAAAAAAGGTGCATTTACCGATAGTTCCTATTGTACAAAAGGATAATTATTGTGTTCCGACAAGTTTAGAAATGATGTTGCAGTTATGGGGAGAAAAACGTACACAAGATGAAATAGCAGAGTTTATTTTTGATATGACAGGTTCGAAGTTTTCAGATACTGTTTCTTATTTAGAAGAATTAGGTTATGAATATCGTTATTTTAAAGGGAATGAAGAGAATTATAAGAGACTGATTGACGAAGGAATTCCTGTTTTATTAAGTATAGATATTGAGCATGCTTCACACGTACAAGTTCTATCTGGATATGATGATACATTGCAAGCTTTCTATGTTCAAGATCCAAACTTTATAGAACCAGTGCTTGTGGAATATAGTAAATTACAAGAAAAATATCGTTATACAGGCTGTTTAGCAATCACGTTTGTTCCGAAAGAAAAGAAGGCGCAACTAGCGTTTCTAAGTGAGGAAGAAAATCGTTATTTTAAATCTATTTTTTCTCTTACGGATCATTTAGATGAACATGACAAAGAGGGAATTAGTAACTTAGTACAATTTTTAAAAGAAACGAGCGATAATCCAAATACGTGGTTATATACGATAAAGCACTTAGATGTTGAAGTAGATAAAGAATTTATTTTATATTGTATCGATAAGTTAATGGAAAAGTTTCCGAACTCGGACTTTGTTAAATTGCATGGTGCACAGTGTTTTATTCGTCTTCAGGAAGTAGAGAAAGCCGAGCAAATGCTGACAAGCGTTGAGAAGAAAAATAATCGTGCATTATATCATTTGATAAATGGAAGATATGCTTTTGAGCAGGAAAGTTATATAGAAGCGATTTCAAGCTTTCGTTCATCATTACAATTAGATGCAGATCAGCCGATTGCTTGGAGTTTTCTCGCTTTATCCTATATGTATATTGATCAATCTGAAAAAGCATTGCAATACTCTCAAGTTGCGTTAGAGCGTAGTCCTGAAAGATTCACTTTAACGAATCACGGTTTAATATTAATAGATTTAGAAAGATATGAAGAAGCATATGAAATCTTTAATGACTTGTTAAAAGAGTATAAATATGAAGCACATGTATGGTATGAACGAGCGAGATGTGCACATCAACTAGGAAAATTATATTTAGCAATAAAAGGGCTTAAAGTAGCGATTCATTTGGATAGTAATGCACCTTACATTTATACGAAACTTTCGGAAATATACGAATCTGATTTGAAGGATGAGGAAAGTACGAAAGAAATTTTATTAAACGGTATTGAGAATTGTGATGATAAAGCACCTCTTTACGTAAAATTAGGTGACTATCATTTTCAAAATGATAGCTTGGAAGAAGCAGAAGTATTGTATAAGCGTGCTTTAGAAGAAAATGATGATGTTTATTCTCACTTCGGACTTACACAAGTTTATATGGCAAGAGAACAATACAAGGAAGCAAAAGAATATATTCTTGGTCTTGAGAAGCAAATTGAAAAGAGCCAAGATTTCCTCATGAATGCAGGAATGGTTTTATGGGATGCTGAACTTGAACTTGGTGGAAATGAAGAAGGATTTAAAGTAGCGCTATCTAAGTTAGAAAATGGTATAAAGAAAAGTGATTATAATGTAGCAAGTGCGTTAGATGAATATGTGAATCGGATTAAAGGAACGGAATTTGTACAACGAGGTATAGCGTTTTTAAGAACGTTACACAAAGAAAGAAATGAAGTAAGTGAGTACGGTTGTTATGCAGGTATTTTATATGAATCTATTGGACAGTACGGCCAAGCGATGAAAAGATATAATAAGGCGATAGAACAAAAGGAAACGGCATTACCGTATTACCGAATTGGTGAAACACTTATGGCATTAGGGCAATTGACGGAAGCAAAACAAGCGTATGAAACATGTTTAGAGTTTGATGGGAATTTCGTTGGTGTACATTTACAGCTTGCGGAAATATACGAAAAAGAAGAAAACCGTTCTAAAGAACAAAGTCATATGGTTCAGGCGATGAAAGAAGAGCCGTTGCATATTAATATGGAATATTTGGCACAGCTTTCAGTAGATATGAATCTTCAGGAAGAATTGTTGACTGAACTAGAACGATTAGCGGACGAAGTACCTGAAATATGGCGTTTAGATGCGATTGCATATGTGCATGGTGCGATGAATGAAATAGATAAAGAACAAGCACAGATTGAATACGCGCTACAATTAGATGGTGAGCATATAGAAGTTCTATATCATTATGCAAAAGTATTAGTGAAAAAAAGAAATGTAAAAGCAATTGAAGTTGCAATGAAAGTAATACAAAAAAATTTTGATAATGAACGTATATTTGATGTTTATGTAAAAGCGGTAGAGCAACATAAAAAATTGTCTAACATACGAGATTTTCTTCATACATTAAAGGTGAAAAAAGCAGAAAGAAGTACAGCATTCATGTATGCTGCAGCTGCGGTTACGGAAATATGGATTGAACGCCAGCTGCATGAACAGCCGAAACGATCTATCATTACGAGAGCTTTTTATCGTATGAAAAATCGTGCGAAAGAAATTTCAATGGTTACTATGATAATTGATTTATATGAAATCTCTTTAAAGTTAAATCCGAAAAATAGTATGGCAGCACAGCGATTTGCGCTATTTTATGAGAATGTAGAGATGAATATAGAAGCAATAGAGATTCTGCACACGTCACTAGAAAATAAATGGGATTATGAAGTAGCGAAGCAACTTGTAAATCTTTTCGTTGAGTGCGAGGAAGAAGATATGTTAAGAGATGCTTTGGAATTAACGAAGCAAATGGTTCGAGAACTACCAGATGATTATGATACTCTTCTTCTGCAAGCACAAGTATTATTTAAAGCAGGGGAAGAAAGAAAAGCAGAAAAGATTATCTTACAATTAACAGAGCAAACACCGTTTGTAAGTAGAGCATTTCTTGCTTTAGGAGAAATGTATCAAAGTCAAGAAAAGTTTGAAGAGGCAATTCAAGTATTAGAAAATGCTTCTATACATCATCCAAATGAAACAGCAATGATTCTTTCTTTAGCATCTTCTTATCATGGTGCCGGCCAAACACTAAAGGCAGAGAAAATAGCAAATGAAGCATTAAAAATTGATGCGAGTAATTTGTTAGCGAGATACGATCGTGCTTGTTATTTAGCACAGTTGAATAGAAATGAAGAGGCGAAGGAAGAGCTTGAAATTGTCCTTCGTGAGGATGAATCGGGATTCTTTGCTGAACTTATTGAGGATGATGAAAATTTAGTAGCGTTGCGAGAATTTGAAAAGTAACTGTATAAGAGTAGGGGATAAGAATATATTTTGAATTAGTTGACAATTAGTTGCCAAATGGCATAAAATAACTTTTAACAAAGTATACAAATCTGAAGACGAGAAAGAGTAAAATAGTGAACTGTTCTCCAGAGAACCGGTATATTGCTGAAAGCCGGTGGGCAGACGTTATTTGAAAATCATCTCCGAGGAGCCGAGGCTGAAAGTGAGTAAGCCCGGACGGATGTCTACCGTTACAAAGAACACGTATGATAGTACGTTGCTAAGCGCTATTAGTGAAAAGCTAATAGAATTAGGGTGGTAACGCGGGTAAACCCGTCCCTACTTCATAGGGGCGGGTTTTTTGTGTGCTTTTAAAACATTCAAAGGAGTGATTGTAGATGAAGAAAGTAGATGTAAAAGAGTCAGCTGTAGGGAGAGAAACACGCATTCGTAAGCAGTGGAACGAACAAAGCATTTTTGAACAATCAATTCAGAATCGAGAAGGCGCGCAATCGTTTGTGTTTTATGAAGGACCACCAACGGCGAACGGTTTACCACACGTCGGCCATGCACTTGGTCGGGCAATTAAAGATTTAGTAGCAAGATATAAAACGATGGCTGGTTATAAAGTAGTAAGAAAAGCAGGATGGGATACACACGGTTTACCTGTAGAACTAGGTGTTGAGAAGCAACTCGGTATTTCTGGTAAACATGAAATCGAAGAGTACGGAATTGAGCCGTTTATTAAGAAGTGTAAAGAGAGTGTTTTCACATATGAAAAGCAGTGGCGTGAATTCACTGAAAGTATTGGTTATTGGGTAGATATGGATGATCCATATGTAACTTTAAAGAATCCATATATCGAAAGTGTATGGCATATTTTGGGGACAATCCATGAAAAAGGATTGTTATATAAAGGACATAGAGTTTCACCATACTGCCCAAGCTGCCAAACCTCATTGAGCTCACACGAGGTTGCACAAGGGTATAAAACAGTAAAAGATTTAAGTGCAACTGTGAAGTTTAAAGTGAAAGATAGTGAAAATGAGTATTTCTTAGGCTGGACAACAACGCCTTGGACACTTCCAGCAAACGTTGCGCTTGCTGTACATCCAAATATGGAATATGTTAAAGCAAAACAAGAAGGTCATGTATACATTGTTGCGAAAGAACGTGTACAAGAAGTATTAAAAGAGAACTATGAAGTATTATCTGTTCATAAAGGCGAAGAATTATTAAACACATCTTATACAGCGCCATTTCCAATGAAAGAAGTTACAAATGGTTACCGCGTTATCGCAGCAGATTTTGTAACGGCAGATAGTGGTACAGGACTTGTTCATATTGCTCCAGCATATGGAGAGGACGACTATAGAGTCGTTCAAAGTGAAGGATTGTCATTCTTGCACGTTGTAGATGAAAAAGGTGAGTATACAGAAGCAGTACCATTTTTGAAAGGAAAATTTGTAAAAGATTGTGACGTGGATATCGTTCGTTATTTAGCGAAGGAAGGTTTACTATATCATAAAGAAAAATATGAACATAGCTATCCGCATTGCTGGCGCTGTGATTCACCACTACTTTATTATGCAGGAGAAAGTTGGTTAATCCGAACAACTGCAATTAAAGATACATTTTTACAAAATAATGATTCTGTTATTTGGTATCCGGATCATATGAAACATGGACGTTTTGGTAAGTTTTTAGAAAATATGGTGGACTGGAATATTAGCCGAAATAGATATTGGGGAACGCCATTGAATGTATGGGAATGTGAAAGTTGTGATAATCAGTTCGCACCGAAAAGCATTGCCGAATTAAGAAAGCATAGTACGAAAGAAACTCCGGAAGATTTGGAATTGCATAAGCCTTATGTAGATGAAGTGCAAGTCTGCTGCGGGAAATGCGGAAGCACAATGGATCGTACACCAGAAGTAATTGATGTTTGGTTTGATAGTGGTTCCATGCCATTTGCACAATATCATTACCCATTTGAAAATAAAGAGTTATTTGAAGAACAGTTTCCAGCAGATGTAATTGCAGAAGGAATTGATCAAACACGCGGCTGGTTTTATAGTTTATTAGCAGTCTCAGCACTATATACAGGAAAAGTACCGTATAAACGAGTGTTATCATTAGGGCATGTCTTAGATGAAGAAGGACAGAAAATGTCTAAAAGTAAAGGGAATGCACTAGACCCAGTTGATTTAGTAGATAAGTTTGGTGCAGATGCGCTAAGATGGGCTTTACTTGTTGATAGTGCCCCGTGGAATGCGAAGCGTTTTTCTGAAAGAACAGTACTGGAAGCGAAATCTAAATTTGTAGATACATTAGTCAATGTGTATAGCTTCTACGTTTTATATGCAAATTTAGATGAGTATAATCCGAAAGAAAAGTATGATGTAAAGCTTACAAAATTAGACGAATGGGTATTATCAAGGTTGCATAGTACAACGAAAAAAGTGAGAACTGGACTTGATGATTATCAATTTACGAATGCAGCTCGTGAAATTGCAACACTTGTAGATGAAGTGAGTAACTGGTATGTAAGACGCTCACGTAATCGTTTCTGGGAATCTGGTATGAACGCTGAGAAAGCAGCTGCGTATGAGACACTTCATGAAGTACTTGTAACAATTAGTAAATTAATTGCACCATTTACACCATTTGTCGCGGAAGACATTCATCTGAATTTAGAAGGAAGCAGCGTTCATTTGGCCGATTATCCAGTTGTAAATGAATCACTACTTCAGCCGAAATTAGAAGCGGAAATGGATGCTGTTTTACAAGTTGTTGAACTTGGAAGAAGTAACCGTAATCAGCATTCTTTAAAAGTAAAACAGCCGCTAGCAGAACTTGTATTACTTGAGCATAACGAGAATGATATGGATTGGGAATCTTATCGTGATATCGTTATGGATGAGTTAAATGTAAAAGCATTCCATGTTGAACTCGATGAAACAAAATACACATCATATCAATTGAAGCTTAATTTTAAAACAGCGGGGCCGAAATTCGGTAGAAATGTGAATGCAGTGAATGGTTGGCTAAAACAATTATCACAAGAAGAAGTACAAAACTTTGTATCAACAGGAAGAGCAGTTTACGAAGCAACACCAGGAGAAGAAGTAGTTGTAACTGCTGAAGATGTGTTAGTTGAGAAAGTTGCAAAATCAGGATTCTCTAATACGACTAACGGACAATATACAGTTATGTTAGATACGAATGTAACGGAAGAATTGTTACAAGAAGGAGTAGCGCGTGAATTCATTCGTGCGGTTCAAGAATATCGTAAACAGTTGAATTTACCAGTTAATTTACGAGTCGATGTTATTCTCGATACAGAAGAAGAACTACAACGAACGTTAACGAACCATAAAGATTTATTGGAAGAAAACTTACTCGTTAAACAATTTACATTTGGTCACTTAACGAACGAAGACGATGAACTTTCTTTAGGTGAGACAAAACTTAGAATTAAATTAAGTGCGGCTAATTAAAGAAAAAAGGAAGTTGGAATGATTCCAACTTCCTTTTTTGTATGATTAGAATTTATTTGACTATACATTCGATAGAATCACTAACAATTGTCTTTTTTCATAGCGTACCGAAAACAATACTGTAGAAATATATTTCTACAGTATTGTTTTCACTTTACACATAAATATTGAGAAAATTTCACTTACCCCAAATGGAAAGGTAATAGAATTGTCCATAGAGAATTACTCCTAGATTCAATTTTTATCCCTCCATTTTGTGGAGAATGATTGCTGAGTGGTAACGGGATAAGGTTGAGCTACTTTATTAGGGGGAGTGGTTCTATGTTTAATAAAAAAATGGTGGCAATGGCAATGACTGTGCCGTTAGTAATGGGGACGATTTCTACGGTTTCGGCATTGGAAAAACAACAGCAAGTAAAGTTAGAAGCTTATTCGCCACAGAAAAAAGCAACTGAATATTTAAAAGAAAATGCTGCGCAGTATGGATTGAAGACAGACCTTTCAGACTTGCAATATATTTCTACAACAGAAACGTCAGTAGCTTCATATGTTAGGTTCCAACAAGTTGTTAACGGTGCGCCTGTATTTTCAAAACAAATTACAGTTACTCTTAACGGAGAAGGAAAGGGAGTACTCGCTGTTTCTGATTATCAGCCTGTTACAGGTGTGAAGGAAGTAACGACAAAAATTAGTGAAAAAGATGCAATACAAAAATCAATGGCGTATGTTGGAGAAGCAAGTGAGCAAAACTTATGGGCTCCTACAGAGAAAGAATTCGGATATATTGTTGAAGAAGGAATGGCTCGTCCAGTATATAAAGTTGTAGTCCATTCTAATAATCCATTTGGTGCATGGGAAACATTTATTGATGCAGAAAATGGAAAGTTAATTAAAAAGGTTGATATAAACCGAAAAGCTGAAGGGTCAGGAAAAGTATTTTTACCTAACCCAGTCGTATCTAGCGGTAGTAAAGTAGGCTTAAAAGATAATAACGATGCAGATTCAACAGCTCTAACGAACCAACTGAAAACTGTTACGTTAAAAGGTTTAGATGGAACAGGATTTTTAATTGGAGAATATGTAACGATTTCTTCAAAAGCGAAAACAAAATCTACGAATTTACAATTTAACTATACACGCGCAAATGATAGCTTTGAAGATGTTATGTCGTACTATCATATCGACACATTGCAACGTTACATTCAAAGTCTAGGTTTTAAAAATATTAATAACCGTTCGATAAAAGTGAATGTTAATGGTACAACTGATGATAACTCATTCTATTCTCCATCAACAAAAGCTTTAACTTTCGGTACTGGCGGTGTTGATGATGCAGAAGATGCTGGTATTATCGCACATGAATATGGGCATTCGATTCAAGATAACCAAGTTCCTGGCTTTGGTAGTTCAGCAGAAGGTGGAGCGATGGGAGAAGGATTTGGCGACTTCTTAGGTGCTACATATGAAGATGCAGTATCGACTACTGGATATGGTAAAGCATGTGTTGGAGAATGGGATGCGACAGCTTATTCTAGTTCAGATCCAACATGCTTACGCCGATTAGATACGAATAAAGTATATCCGAAAGATATAACGAATGAAGTGCATGATGATGGTGAAATTTGGGCTCAAGGTCAATACGAAATGGCACAAGCTTTTGGCCGTGATGTAGCAACAAAAATCATTTTACAATCACACTGGTCATTAACACCAAACTCTAAATTCAGTGATGGAGCAAAAGCGATTAAGCAAGCGGATGCTCTTTTATATGGTGGACAACATGCTGCTGATATCGATCGCATTTGGGCAGCGAGAGGCATTAGTACGAATTAATATAAAAAGTCGTGGCATTAAGCCACGACTTTTTAATTTGCTTACGAACTGGTACTAGTAAATAAAGCTATATCAATGATAGTGTCAATATATCCGTATTCCCTTTACTTTTTAGCTTCTTTAAAAACAAAATGCTCTTTAAATTTTCTAGATTCAATTTTTTGACCATTTCGCATCGATCGGAATGGGTGTTCTTGCCATGTAATAATAACATCAACCTCATCCGCTTTTGTAGCAACAGGTAAATTAGCGTGTTCAAATCCAGTTTTTCCACTTGCTAAACGACTTTCCTTTAGGGAAAAGAGTTCATATTTCGTTTTCTTATTTGGTTCGTTGCGGAATACTTCGACGTTTACGTTATATACCTCACTATTCCCGACATTCGTTACTGAAAAATGATATGTTTGAAATTCATCTTTTTTAGCTTGAAGCATATTCTTGTTTGTTTTTTTCGGTTTATCAATATTTACTTGCCATTGATCAGAGTTTTGAGAGATTGGTAAAGAGTTTGGTGAATAGGCGTATGTTTCGTTTACTACAATTAGGCAAAACAATAGGAGAAAGAAACTAATTGCTTTTTGCATATACACACCTCGCTATAAAATTTTTTATTAATATGCGTGAAAAATACAACTTTTATGTAATAAAATGGAAAGGGATGACGATTTGATTCAAATACAATTAAATAAATTGGAAGAGATAGTAAATGGTGAAGGATTACAAGAATCATTTCATTATATAGAGATGCAAGGCGTCTGTATTGACTCTAAAAAAATTACGAAAGGGAATTTGTTTGTTCCGATTATTAGGGTGAAAGATGGACACGATTATGTAAAAGAAGCGATGGAAAAAGGTGCGGCTGCTTCTTTATGGAAAAAGTCTTACGGTGATCCTCCAAAAGGAATACCGATTATTTTTGTAGATGACACATTACTTGCACTGCAAAAAATAGCGCGATATTACCGAAAGACAAGTAATGTGAAAGTTATCGGAATTACTGGTAGTAATGGAAAGACAATGGTAAAAGATATAATAAGCACGATATTAAGTACAACTTATCGTGTGCATAAAACGAAGGGAAATTTAAATAGTCAAATTGGTTTACCACTAACGATTTTAGAAATGAAACAGGATACAGAGTTTTTAATACTTGAAATGGGAATGAGCGAAACGGGACAAATTCGAAACTTAGCACAAATAGCACAGCCAGATGTAGCGATCATTACAATGATTGGACAGTCACACTTAGAAACGCTTGGATCAAGAGAAGAGATTGCGAAGGCTAAATTTGAAATTGTAGACGGATTAAATGACGGTGGACTGTTCTTATATAATGGTGATGAGCCATTACTTTCTCAAAATATTAATATGCTAGGTATAGAAAGTAAGTCGTTTGGTGGAAAGTATACAAATGATTTGTTTCCAACGAACGTACAATTAGATGAATATGGTGTTCATTTTAAATTAAATCATTCAAAAATACAGTACGATGTTCCCTTACATGGAAAACATAATATTTTTAATACGATTGTCGGAATCGCTGTAGGTCAATTTTACAAAGTCCCTATAGAAAAAATACAAGAAGCATTGCAGCAAATAAACATTACACAAATGCGCTTTCAGTTTTTAACCGCTAAAACAGGTTTTACAATTATTAACGATGCATGGAATGCTAGTCCTTCCTCCATGAAGGTTGCAATTGAAACGTTGCAGAAATTAAATGCCTATAAGAAAAAAATTATAGTGATTGGGGATATGTTGGAGTTAGGCAAGAAAGCTGAAACATATCATAGAGAAATTGGTAAAATGTTAAATGAGGAGAGCATTCAATATGTATTTACGTATGGAGAGTTAGCTGAAATTGTAGCGGAAGAAGCAAGAAAGAACTATCATACGGGAAAAATAAAGTCATTTGATAATAAAGCCAAAATAGCAGAGGAAGTATTGAAAGTTATAACGAAAAAAGATATTGTTTTACTGAAAGGTTCACGTGGCATGGCTTTAGAGGAGATTGTACAAAAGTGGATGTGAAAAATCAGAATATATTTTAAAAAGGCTTGCATTCTATAAAAAGAAGAGTTAGAATACTCTGTAAATATAAAAAGTGATGATCAGGAAAAGTACATGATGCTAAGGTCTACAGAGAGCAGCCGGTTGCTGGGAAGGTTGCGATACCGCATGATGGAAAGACACCTGTGAGTGTTGCTTTGAACGTGATTATTAGTAAAAGCAAACGGTACCTACCGTTATCAGGGCTAAGATGGTCAGTATGACAATTTGGGTGGTACCGCGGAAAAAAATCCGTCCCTATTTATAGGGGCGGATTTTTGTATTCTTTGAAAGGGGGTGAGTGACCGTGGATGATGACGATGACAACAATAACGTAAATAAATATAAAATTACTGGAGGGAAAAATAATGAATTCAATAATGAAGCGTTCACTCACAAAAGAATGTACGGAACAAAGTGGAAAGGTTGTATTACTTCAAGGATGGGTAAAAAAAATTCGGCATCTTGGAAATGTTAGTTTTTTATTATTACGGGACAGAACAGGAGTAATTCAATGTGTATTAGAAAATGAATTGGCTGGATATAAAGTTGATGTAGAAAGTGTCGTCCACGTAATTGGTGAAATAGTCGAGACATCGAAAACAGAATTGGGTGTTGAAGTACTTGCTCATGAAGTGAAAGTAATAAACGGTGCAGAGCCACTTCCATTTGAAATAAATAAAAAGAAGTTACAAGTTGGCTTAGATCAACTACTTAATGAGCGGGTAATATCATTAAGGCATGAGCGAACCGCAGCGATTTTTAAAGTGAAATCTACATTCGTTCAGAGCTTTAGTGAATTTCTAATAGAGAACGATTTCACACGTATATTTACTCCAAAAATTGTTTCGCAAGGGGCAGAAGGAGGAGCGAATGTTTTTAAGCTTCCATACTTCCAAAAAGAAGCTTATTTAGCACAATCACCACAGTTCTACAAACAAATGATGGTCGCAGGTGGGTTAGAACGTGTTTTTGAAATTGCACCTGTATATAGAGCGGAACATCACAACTCTTCTCGTCATTTGAATGAATATATATCGTTAGACGTAGAGCTTGGTTTTATTCATGATTTTTATGAAGTGATGCAACTAGAAACGGATGTTTTACAATATATGTTTCAACAAGTAGCAAAAAAATGTGATAAAGAACTACAATTATTACAAATAGAAGTACCTGTTATTACTGAAATTCCTAAAATTCCATTGTTAGAAGCACAAGAAATCTTGAAAAATAAGTATCGTAAAGAATCTCCTGTAGGGGATTTAGATACAGAAGGTGAAAAGTTACTAGGGAAATATGTGAAGGAAATATATAATAGTGAATTTGTTTTCATTACACACTATCCGAAAGAAGCGAGACCGATGTATACGATGCCGAATAAAGAGAATCCATCTATTACCGATTCATTCGACTTATTATATAAGGGGTTAGAAATAACGTCAGGGGCACAGCGAATTCATAATTATGAAATGTTACTCGCTTCGTTTAAAGAAAAAGGATTACATCCAGAGAAATTTCAATCTTATTTAAATACATTTCGATATGGTTGTCCACCACATGGAGGTTTTGGAATTGGGTTAGAAAGGGTTGTATATAAACTTTTAGAATTAACAAATGTACGAGAGGCTAGTGCTTTTCCGAGAGATTGTACTCGTCTTATACCGTAAAAAGAATCTTCGCGATTATCGCGAAGATTCTTTTTTTATAGTTCGTTTGAAAAGGTGAAAATATAGACTCTTTCTTTTGCTAATAAGCCTAGTAAAAGTGAGTTAAAATATGAACCATTTCGAAAAAAAATAATATCCCCCCTTGACAGTTACAAATATAACCGATATACTTCATATTAATTTCAAAAGAAAATATATTCTAAATATTAAAATGTGTTGAATAGGAGTAGTAAGGTCATGTATTTGTACAGAGAGCTATGGGTTGGTGCGACATAGTCAAATGACATCCTGAACTCGCCTAGGAGCAGTAAGGTGGAACGGAATCACATTCTTAGTAAATCTTAACGGTTAACCTTCGATATTAGGTTTGTAATCAAACGATTACTACTAAGGTGGATTCATAATGGAATCAATAAGGGTGGTACCGCGTTAAGTAAATGGCTTAGCGTCTCTTTATATAGAGATGCTAGGCCATTTTTTTATTATATGGAAGAAGAAATGGGGGTTTATTTGGATAGGGCTATAAAATTTAATTATTTATATAAAAAGATTTAATTAGGAGGAAAATGAGATGAAACAGACGGAGCAATGGACTTCGAAATTAGGTTTTATAATGGCAGCAGCAGGATCAGCAATTGGACTTGGCGCGATATGGAAGTTTCCTTATATTGCTGGGAAGAGCGGGGGAGGAGCGTTCTTTTTAATCTTTATATTATTTACTGTATTAATTGGACTACCGCTACTTATAGCTGAATTTATGATTGGACGCAGTACGCAGAAACAAGCAGTTGGAGCATTTAAAAGCATTGCACCAAATACAGGATGGCACTGGATTGGACGCCTTGGTGTTGGAACGTGTTTTATACTACTTTCGTTTTATAGTGTTGTAGGTGGATGGGTATTAATTTATTTATTCAGAGGAATAACTGGTCAACTTATTACTCCAGGACAAAATTACGGTGCATTATTTACTGAAACAATTGGGAATCCCGCTTGGGCTATTATGGGACATTTTGCTTTTATGTTCATTACGATATGGGTTGTATCAAAAGGTGTACAAAACGGAATTGAAAAAGCAAGTAAATATATGTTGCCAGCATTGTTCGTTTTATTTGTCGCTCTTATCATTCGTTCATTAACACTTGATAACGCAATGAAAGGTGTGAAGTTTTTCTTACAACCAGATTTCTCAAAGATTACTTCGGAAAGTATTTTGTTCGCAATGGGCCAATCATTCTTTGCGATTAGTATTGGGATTTCAATTATGGTTACTTATAGTTCCTATTTAAATAAAAAAGAAAGTTTACCAAAATCAGCAATAACAATTGTTGGATTGAATTTATTTGTTTCATTATTTGCAGGTCTTGCTATTTTTCCGGCGGTATTTTCATTAGGAATGGAGCCGACAGAAGGGCCTGGATTGCTATTTATCGTATTACCATCTGTATTTAGTCAAATTCCATTCGGTGGAATTTTCTTAACAGTATTTCTTGCCCTATTTACATTTGCGACATTAACATCGGCATTTTCTCTATTAGAGACAGTTGTTTCGGCATTAGCAAATGGTGAACAAAAAAGAAGAACGAAATTATCATGGATGATCGGTTTCTGTATTTTCTTAGTAGGTATACCATCTGCGTTATCATTTGGAGTATGGAGTGATATTACGATTTTTGGAAAAAATATTTTTGATGCAGTAGACTTTTTATCTAGTAATATATTAATGCCACTTGGAGCACTATTTATTAGTATTTTCGTTTCATTCAAAATGGAGAAGAAGGTACTAGAAGCAGAGTTTTTTGTAGGTGGAAATTATGGAAAGAAAGTATTTACTTTTTGGGCATTTTTACTTCGATTTGTAGCACCACTTGCAATAATTATCGTCTTCTTAAATGTAATAGGGATTATTTAATGTTAAATGTTATAATATTCAGTAAAAAAGAAGGTGATGATCATAAAGGCAAATTTGATAGAAGCAGGGAAATACATGAATATTAGAGGGAAAAAGCTATACGTTGAAACGCATGGAAATCCTCAAGATAAACCAGTCTTATATTTGCATGGTGGACCAGGAGAGAGCTGCTATGATTTTTCATTTCATCAAGCGGAAAGATTAAAAAATTTCTTATATGTGATTATGATAGATCAAAGAGGTGTTTGTCGTTCAGAAGAAATTACTGAAGACGAAGCCTTTGGATTAAATGATTTGATTGAAGACTGTGAGGAATTAAAAAAAGTATTGCAAATTGAGAAGTGGTCTATAATTGGACATTCTTTCGGTGGATATGTAGCATTGCTTTATGCTTCGATATATCCAAGTTCAATAGAGAAAATAATATTTGAAGGACCAACTTTTGATTTTGCATTAACAAGTAGAGCTTTGTTGCAAAAGACAGGGCATTTATTAAAAAAGTATGGAAAAGAAGAAGTAGCAGAAGAGTCTCTTGCTTATTCATCTAGCGATGCTAGTCCAGAAGAATTGTTAGAAGCTTATATAAGATTAAGCGCTGAATTAGAAGAAAAAAGAATGGAGATTTACAATAATAAGGAAGATAGGACAGACGAGAGTTTATACAGTGATGAAGAGTGGGAAATATTTTCAAATCGCTCCAAAATGCACTTTGATAGATTAAAATTAGAGGGAGCATGTCATACATCATTATTATCAAAAATAAAAGATGTACAAAATCTAATGTTATTAATAGTAGGAAAACATGATGTAGTAACGTGTGAAGAACAAATTAAAACATTTAATAAAGATGCCCGAAACGGCAAGTATATCGTATTTGAAGAGAGCGGTCATTCACCTCATTATGAGGAAGCAGATAGATTTGCAGAAACAGTCATACGTTTTTTGAAATGAAGAAAAGGGTGCTTCTATAAATGAGAGGCACCCTTTCTAAATTTCTGGATATGTGATTGTGATGTTAGGCCACTTACTTTGCCAATTCTTTTTTATAACTCTATTTTTGTACATATGTATACGTTCTTTTGTTTCAAGAAAATGAGCTGTCGGTTTCACTTGTAGTGAAAGTACATCATTTATTCCGCATGGAGCTGTTAAAATGACCCTATTTTGTTCGTCAAGCGTAACTCCTAAAGCGGTTGCTGTTTCAGGAAATTTAGAAATAGCATCACCAGAAGAAGAATATGGCGGCATGTTATTCATTATATGCATACGAGCTTGATTTTTTACTGACCAAGGGATAGTGGCATCCATATTCATTAATTTCGTTTCTAATGATTTTTCATCTATCTCATCTTTATGTAAACGATCATAATAAATAACATCGACATCGGGCGTAGCTGTTCTGACATTATAGCTATGTAAAGTATCCCAAATTTTAGAACGAACAAATCCGGCACAAATCCACCAATCAGGTAGCTCTAGTGATTTTGCCATTTGTAATACATTCATCATCCAGTCGTCGTTTTCTATTAAGTGAATGACATCTTGCTCTGTTTGTATAGTCATTTGTTATCTCACCTGCTTTTTTTTAGAGAGTGAATTAATTCATAAGTTTTATAATCCATGTGATCCAGTAAGCACCTGGTATAAATAACAGTTGAGCTAGTAATGTACCAAAAAGTCTAGAAATCATTAGCCAAGCATACATTTTACTCATTGCTTCAGCACCTTCTTCTGATTGAAGAGCTCGTTCTGTTAAAAGAGCAATACGTGGATCTAGTAGCACTGTTAATAAAATAGTAGCAAAACCATTAATAAGACCAGAAGCTGTAGTGGCTTTTGTTGCGAAAGCTGGAATTAAAAAAGAAGCATATAGTGCGGAAAGGACCCCCGCTGTATAAATTGCAGTAGCGAACATGTTAATAAGCATTATACGCTTTGGAATACCACCGATACGCAGTCTATGAATCATTTCTAACTTTGGAAAGCGGACATATTTTTTTGTGTACTTTAATTTTTGAATGTTATTCGTTTTCATCATTCGAATGAAAGAACCGTCTGTTTCAAAGTTTTGAATGACATATCCAAATAGTTTTGTCAAAGTTGGATACAGTATAATCGCAAGAAATGTACCGATAGAAGCAGATAATAGTACAAGACGTATAATATACTCTAAATCAATAGAAGCATCTCCTTTTGCTTCGTCGACAATCCCGCCAAGTAAAAAAGCTTGTAGTAAGTTTGAAGTTCTTGCAATGAGTAATACGATTCCTACGACGGATAATGCAACAGCAATTTTCTTTAAACGAACCCCCGCTAATCGAATACTATAAGAGCTTGTTTCAACTGCATGGATCACAATTGTGAAAACCATTATAAAAATTAGAGTAATTGACATTTGTTTCACCAGTTTCTATTAAAATAATTGTAACTTTTTTACTTTATCATATCTATCGTATTTTGTAACTGAAAGTATGTGACATAGGAAAAGTGATTTTTCAGAAAAGTGAATAATGATAGTATAATAGAGAGAGAAGTAGGAAAAAGATGTTATCGGTTACTTATAAAGTAAAATGAGTGGGGAATGAAACATGTATAAAACCTTTCTATTTGATTTAGATGGTACAAGAATAAAAAAAGAAGAGATTATTGTTCATATTTTAGAAACAAATGAACTTAATAAAGAAGGAATTGTTATGATTGGTGATAGAAAGCACGATATAATAGGTGCGAATCAGAATGGAATTGCTTCAATTGGTGTTTTATATGGCTATGGCTGTGAGAAAGAACTGACTGAAGTTAGTGCGACTTACATAGTGAAAGATGTTGAAGAACTGTATCATTTTTGTGTAGAAAAAAGTTTAATAAATTAGTAAATATAGATGCTAGCAATCCCTTTATAACGTATGATGAGGAATTCGTTTCTGTTTAAAGGGATTTTTCATATGTAATCGAATATTTATAATTAGACATTTTTAGCATGAAAAAATTGTATGAATAAGAGGAGGGATGTCAGAATTAAAAGATTAGTAGAAGTTTATCATAAAAATTTAGAATATTCTGTTTAATGGAGGGGTAAAATTGGAGTTAGTTATTATATTATTAGCACTAAGTTTACTTATGTTCGTAGCATACAGAGGCTTTTCTGTTATTTTATTCGCACCGATATTTGCATTATTTGCAGTATTTTTGACAGAACCTAGTTATGTATTACCTTTCTTTTCTAATATCTTTATGGAGAAAATGGTTGGTTTTATAAAGTTATATTTTCCTGTGTTTTTATTAGGAGCAATATTTGGAAAAGTAGTGGAAATGTCAGGAATTGCAGATTCTATCGCAAAAACGATTATTGAGTTAGTTGGTGAAAAACGTACTATATTAGCGATTGTATTAATGGGGGCTATTTTAACGTATAGTGGTGTTAGTGTGTATGTAGTAGTGTTTGCTGTTTATCCGTTCGCAGCTAAGTTGTTTCGACAAGCTAATATTCCAAAACGTTTAATCCCTGGAACGATTGTTCTTGGAGCAGTAACGTTTACAATGGATGCACTACCTGGATCACCACAAATTCAAAATGTAATACCTACAACATTTTTTAAAACGGATATTTATGCTGCACCGATACTTGGGATTGTAGGAGCAATTTTTGTTCTTACATTAGGTTTACTATATTTAGAGAGTAGACGTAAGAAGGCAAAAGCAGCAGGTGAAGGATATTTTGGTTTTAATGATGGAAATACTGAAATGGCAGCATCTTTGCAATTAGAACAAAAAAATATGCCATTAATTAATAACATTGAAATCACAAGAGCACAACAACTTATTGCATTTATACCACTTATTTTAGTAGGTGTAATGAATAAAGTGTTTACTATTATGATCCCGAAGTGGTATCCAAGCGGTTTTGATTTTTCTGCAATTGGTATGAAAGCATTTGGAAAAGTAGAATTAAGTGCAGTAGTAGGAATTTGGTCTGTAGAATTGGCACTTATTATAGGGATCTTAACAACGTTATTATTATATTGGAAGCGAGTAGTAACAGATTTCCAAGCTGGATTGAATACAAGTATTGGTGGAGCGCTACTTGCAACGATGAATACAGGAGCTGAGTTTGGATTCGGTGGTGTCATTGCAGCACTTCCAGGCTTCGCAATTATGAGAGATGGTATCTCTGCTACTTTCACAAATCCGTTAGTGAATGGTGCAGTAACGACGAATATTTTAGCTGGAATTACAGGCTCTGCATCAGGAGGTATGGGAATAGTATTAAGTGCAATGGGAGATAAATTTATTGCAGCGGCCAATCAATTTGATATTCCATTAGAAGTTATGCACCGTATCGTATCAATGGCATCAGGAGGAATGGATACACTACCGCATAACGGGGCTATTATTACTATTCTTACAGTAACAGGATTAACACATAAACAGTCATATAAAGATATATTTGCTATTACTATTTTGAAAACGGTTGCTGTATTTTTAGTTATCGCGTTCTATACTTTAACAGGACTCTATTAAAAATTCGAATCGTAAAGATTCATCAAATCGATAATTTATATCATAAAATATTAATTAGGATAAGAAGGGGTGGAGTACTTGCAAGAAGTTTCTGAGTTTCGTATGCCAAAGTCGGTATTATATGGAAGGAATTCGCTTGAAAAACTGGGGGAACAATCAAAAAAGTTAGGGAAAAGAGCTTTTATAGTTACTGATACAATTATGGAGAAATTAGGATATGTTGAAAAGTGTATACAACAACTAAATAAGAAAGGTATTACTGTTAGTACATATAATAAAGTGGATGCTGAGCCTACAAATGTACACGTGTTAGAAGCGTTATTTCTTTGTAAAGAGGAAAAGTGTGATTTTATTATCGGTATTGGTGGTGGAAGTTGTATTGATGCTGCGAAAGCAGTAGCGGTTTTATATACAAATGGTGGAGAAGTTGAGGATTATGTCCAAAAGGATATTAAAATAGAAAACAATCCACTACCACTTATTGCAATTCCAACAACTTCTGGTACTGGATCGGAAGTTACAAGTGTAGCAGTAATTACGAATAAAAAAACAGATGTAAAAATGATGATGAAGCATCCTAGTTTTATACCGAAAGTAGCAATTATAGATCCAGTTTTGACAAGTTCGTTACCACCACAAATTACGGCAGCAACAGGAATAGATGCGTTATGTCATGCGATTGAAGCTTATATTTCTAAATTTTCACAACCACTTACAGATGTACTTGCTCTTTCAGCTATTGAAAGTATTATGAAATATTTACGTATAGCATATGAAGATGGACGTAATATGGAGGCAAGAGAAGCGATGATGATTGCTTCCTTACAAGCTGGAATTGCATTTTCTAATGCATCAGTTACATTAGTTCATGGAATGTCAAGGCCTGTGGGAGCATTATTTCATGTACCGCATGGAATATCAAATGCTATACTATTACCTACAGTGTTAGAGTTTACAAAAACAAGTGCAGTGAAAAGGTTAGCAAAAATTGGACGTAACTTAAATAAGGATTTGTATTCGAATTCTGATGAGGAAGTAGCAGACTACACGCTTGGGGAAATAAAAAAACTTTGCTTTGATCTTCGTATTCCAAATTTAAAAGAATACGGAATCGATGAAATTGAATTTGAAAATGCTATTTCTAAAATGGCATCAGATGCAATTGAAAGTGGTAGCCCAGCTAATAACCCACGTGTTCCATCATATGATGAAATCAAAGAGCTGTATCGAGAGTGTTTTAATTATAAGTATAAAGAATTTATAAAAACATCAGATTGTTAATTTCAGAATATTCTATAAAAATTTCCTTGGAAATGAAAGTAGAATTATTCTTTATTATTTCCATATTTCCGTTAAAACAAGACTTTATATTCCAAACTTAAAGTCTTGTTTTATTGTATATAATATACATAATAAAACATTGTTATTAGTTTTATAAAAATAGTTTAGGTAGGTGTTTGTATGAAAACAATAGGTCTTATAGGTGGTATGAGTTGGGAATCAACTTCTGAATATTATCGAATTATTAATGAAGAAATAAAAGAGAGATTAGGAGGGCTACATTCAGCAAAATGTTTGATTAATAGTGTGGACTTTGAAGAGATTGAAAGATTCCAGTCTAGAGGAGATTGGAATGGAGCAGGTGAAGTTTTAGCGAATGCGGCGTATTCATTACAGAAGGGAGGAGCAGACTTTATAATCATTTGTACAAATACAATGCATAAGGTAGTTGGAAAAATAAAGGAGAAAATTGATATTCCAGTCTTACATATTGCCGATGCAACTGCAAAAGAAATTAAAAGAAAAGACATTCAAAAGGTTGGTCTGCTTGGAACTAAATATACAATGGAGCAAGATTTCTATAAGTCACGTATTGAAGAGCATGATATAAAAGTAATAGTACCATCAGGAACAAATAGAGAAAAAGTAAACGAAGTAATATATACAGAATTATGTTTAGGAAAAATAGTATCTCAATCTAGAGAATATTATAAAAGAGTCATTGAAGAGTTAGTGCAAAAAGGGGCACAGGGAATCATATTAGGCTGTACAGAAATAGGATTATTAATAAAGCAAGAAAACGTATCTGTCCCGATATTTGATACGACTCATATACTTGCAATTGAAGCAGTTAAGGTAGCGTTAGATAAATAGATTATAATTATATTATGTAAACTTAATTCGTATATCTGGAAAACATTCAGAAAATATTTTATAATGTAAGTGGTTACATATAAGGGGGAATGCGTATGTTTTCAGTTCAACCAATCGCATTTGTACATAATGAAAGAAAGGAAATAAAAGATGATGAGTGGGGAGAAGTAAGATCCCGTATAATTTTAACTGAAATGTATGCAGAAGAAAGTATACAAGGTATTGAAGATTTTTCTCATATTGAAGTTGTTTTTTATTTTCATAAGGTAACTGACGAGCAAATTCAGTATTTTGCTAGACATCCTAGAAATAATAGGGATTATCCTGAAGTAGGTATTTTTGCACAGCGCGGGAAAAATCGTCCGAATCGTATAGGTGTAACAATTGTAAAGGTGATCCAAAGAGAAGGTAAATCAATTATTGTTGAGGGGTTAGATGCTATTGATGGCACTCCTATATTGGATATAAAACCAATAATGAAAGAGTTTATGCCGAAAGAAGAAATACACCAGCCTAAATGGGCAACGGATATAATGAGACAGTATTGGAAGGGGAATGGAGTAAAATGAGAATATATGAGGCAACAATTGCAGATTTAGATGGAATAGCATCAGTTTTTAATAACTATCGCATGTTTTATAGGCAGGATTCTGATTTAGAAGGGGCAAAAGTATTTTTACGAAACCGAATTGAGAGAAAAGAGTCCGTTATTTTCGTAGCAGTTGAAGACGGCGAATATATTGGGTTCACACAACTATATCCATCATTTTCTTCCATTTCAATGAAAGAATTATGGATTTTAAATGATTTATTTGTACAAGCGACGAAGCGTGGAGCCGGAACAGGTAAAAAATTATTAGAAGCTGCTAAAGAATACGCATTAGAAAATGGAGCAAAAGGTGTAAAATTACAAACAGAGATTGATAATTTATCAGCACAACGATTATACGCTGAAAATGGTTATTTGAGAGATAATCGTTATTTCCATTACGAATTAACGTTTTAAAAAATTAAGTTGAAAGAGACATTTTCAAGAAAAAGAATTTCTTTGTAATGAGAAATTCTTTTTTATTTTTGCCGAAATTAAAAAGTATGACAATAATGAAAAAAACGATATTTATTTATTGTTAAACAATAAATGATGTGGTAAAATTATGTTGTCATTAAATAAGTGAGGTATTATAAATGAATCTTAAACGAAGTTCAACAACGTTCTTAAAAGTAATTATTTTTCTTGCTGGAATTGCAGTGCTTGCCTTATGCATATTTTTAGTGCCGGAAATGGCGAATTTCGCAGCAAATTTGTATCCTAATATTGCCCCGATGAAATATCTTGTTTTCATTGTGATGTATGGAGCAGCTGTGCCTTTTTACGTTGCTCTTTATCAGGCTTTCAATCTTTTACAGTACATTGATGAGAACACAGCGTTCTCGGAATTATCAGTAAAGGCGTTAAAGAATATAAAGCGCTGTGCAATTACAATCAGTGGTTTGTATGTATTAAGTTCGCCACTTTTTCATTTTATAGCGAAGAAAATGGACCCTCCTATTGGATTAGTGGGACTTATTATCATTTTTGCTTCGCTCGTTATCGCCGTTTTTGCTGCTATCCTCCAACGCCTTCTACAAGAGGCAATTAACATAAAATCAGAAAATGATTTGACAGTCTGAGGTGGCAGATATGACAATTATTATTAATATTGACGTCATGTTAGCAAAACGAAAGATGAGTGTAACGGAGCTTTCGGAGAAGGTTGGAATTACGATGGCGAATCTTTCTATTTTGAAAAATGGGAAAGCAAAAGCGGTTCGTTTTTCAACATTAGAAGCGATATGTAAAGCTTTGGAGTGTCAGCCAGGGGATATTCTGGAGTATAAAAACGATGAGAATACTCAATAAAAACAAATAACAAATGTAAATAATAGAAGTCAATAAAGAAGGGATAGCCACTAAGCTATTCCTTCTTTACGTTAATTGCTGTTAGTAATAAAAAATACAATCTGAATTGCAATGTTTGCGTATCAAAAGGTAACTTGCTACCTTTTGAGGTGATCCGTTTTGTGGAAGACAATTATTTTCCAAAAAGGATATTTTAACTATGTTTTAAATTATTTCGAGTGAATCAAAATCTTCATTTGTATTATAGTTGATTTAAAACCCAGTTTGTTGCATCTTCAAAGTTATCTGCAATGTAGTTTGGTTCAATATGTGCCCATTTGTCTCGGTACGTATGCAAAGCATCATACCCAGCGCCTGTTCGGACTAGAATCGTAGTCGCATTTACTTTTGCTCCTGCAACAATATCAGTCCAGCGATCACCAACTACAGCACATTGTGTTAAATCAAGCCTGTGTTTTTTTGCTGCTTTAAGCAGCATGCCTATACTTGGTTTACGGCATTCACAACCATCACCGTGTTTATGAGGACATACATAAATATCATCAAAACCGAAGTCTTCTAATTCTTGTACAAAATCGGCTACAGTTGCTATTCCATCTGCAATCCCAGGTTGATTTGTGAAAGAGAAAATTTTTATATTTTTAGCTTTTAGTTTTTGCAAGGATGTTTTTGTGAATGGAAATAATGTAAAAGATCCTGGATAATGTATTGTAGTGTCACCACCAATTGTACCGTCACGATCAATGAAAATTGCTTTAATGTTTGTCATAGTTATAGTCCCTTCAATTTATAAGTAGTTTAAAAATGTTTTACAAATCGGTAGCCATTTACTTCATATCCTAATTTTTTGTAAAAAGGATGAGCTTCTACTCTTTTTGTTCCACTAACTAGCCATGTGCCAATGCAATTGTGTTTCTTTGCTAATTGTTCTGCATAATCCATCAACACTTGTCCAATGCCTTTACGTCGTATGTTAGAATCAACGCTAATAATTGAAATCTCTCCATAACGTGTTACATCTTCTAAATTTTCACGTATACGAAATCCAAGTAATCCAAATATAGCTTCTTCTTCCTCGTAAACATATAGAAAATCAAACGGACTCATTTGTACGAATTGTAATCGATTGTTCATATCTTCATAGGAAATAGAGGAACCTTTTAATTCTTTCGTTAAAGAACAAAGTGCGTCTATATCATCTATCGTTGCTTCACGAATTTGAAAAGACATATTATCCACTCCAATAAAATGTAATCAAACATTTAGTATTCTGTTAAAAAATGTTTTTTCCTGCTATAAAAATAAATATTTTATAATGATATATAGATAGTTATATGTTATTCTTTTCCTTGATTGTATTGGAAATGGAAAGAGGGGAAATGCATGTTAGAAGTAAATATCCGCTCAGCTGGATATGAAATAGGCGAAAAAACAATTCGTGATATAGCTTTTTCTATCGAAAAAGGTGAACTAGTTGCTCTTATTGGAGCAAATGGTGCTGGGAAGAGTACGACGATAAAAACGATGCTCGGATTACTTGTAAATATGGACGGTGAAATATCATTCGGTGAAAAGAAAAATCCGTATGCATACGTACCAGAACATCCAACATACTATGATTACTTGACGCTCTGGGAACATATTGAATTATTAATGGCAGCTCGTGGAAGTGAAATGGGAAGCTGGGAAGAAAGAGCGGGACAATTATTACATACTTTTCGAATGGATAAGCATAAACATGAATATTTATCAAAGTTTTCAAAAGGTATGAAACAAAAATCGATGCTAATATTGGCGTTTTTAACTGAGCCAGATTTTTATATAATTGACGAACCCTTTATCGGTTTAGATCCAGTAGCTACGAAAGAGTTTTTAAGTTATTTATATAAAGAAAAAGAGCGCGGAGCAGGAATTTTACTTTGTACGCACGTATTGGATACTGCTGAAAAAATTTGTGAAAGATTTTTACTCATTTCACAAGGTACATTAGTCGCAGATGGACATTTAGAATCTATTCAAATGTTAGCGGAAATGCCGGATAGCTCATTACTAGACTGCTTTGATATAATTGTAAGGCGTGAACAACATGATTAAACAACAATTTTATAAAAGATTATGTCATGAGCTCCAGCGGAAGTCTATATGTTCGGTAACAGATTGGACAGTCGCGTTATATATTATTATTCCAACACTTATATTTATGGGAATCTATTATAGGTCACTATGGATAAATGAATTATCAATGGAAGAGACGATTTATTTCGGATTAGGATTACTCGCATTTTATCTAGTAACATATCCGAGAGGAGTTCGTTCATTTTTTGAGCAAGCGGATAGTTTATTTTTAATTTCGTATGCAACACATATGCGAAAATTAGTCCAGTATGGCATGATGTACACATTTGTTCGAATAGCGATAACGAATGTAATAGTAGTCGTTATTATGTTACCAGTGTTGATGAAAAGTATCGGAGTAACAGAGATACAAGTCGTATTATTTTGGGTATTCTTTACTATATTTCGATTTATGTTGTCGTTGTTAACAAGATTTATTCATGTACAGGTGGGGAAACGATGGGTTTTATGGATTGTAAAAAATGTAGTATTTTCTATGAGCTTGTCCTTTTTTGGAATTAGTTTATTTTTTATTTATAAAAATCTATATTATTCAATTCTATTTATCGGTCTAGTAATTTTCTTAAGTAGTGTATTAGTAAAAGAGAAAATGAATTATAAAAAGTTCTTTTTTAAAGAAATCGAGAAAGAAAAAGAGGAAAGCATGCGCTGGACGAGCGGAATTATGCAAGTTGGTGGTCATGCGGCTAAACCGAGTAGCTCGAATAAAAAACCGTGGATGTTTCCGCGTTCTAAAAGACTATTAGGAAAAAAGCAGATTCTCGTATTGTCGAATCTTTTTTGAAAGAATTTTTCCGTACAAGTACTGCACGAATATTTTATATTCAAATTGTATGTATGAGTACTGCAAGTATAATCATGACTCCAAGGTGGATTGCAGCTATTGTTCTTGTATTTGCTGTAGTTGCAATTTCTCGCTATGCGCGTGATTATTGGAATGAATTTACGAAAAAAATGTTTCTTCATTTATATTGTGAAGAAGGAAAATTACTTTTGCTAAGGTGGAAGGCAGATCGTTATTTACTACTACCAGCAATACTCTTGTATGGAATAGTTATACTTGCCCAGTTTTATTTATTGCCAGCTGTGATTGGTGGCTTTGTTTTTATTTTCTTAATTGTATGGATTGTATTTTTACCATTAAAAAAGAGCCATTGACGGCTCTTTTTCTAGTCTGTAACACATTGATAAATAAAATATACTAAAACGAGTATGCTTGCGGCGGAATACATGACATCTAAAGTCATTTAAGTGCCTCCTCAATATTGTGGTATTAATATTGTATGAAATCTTACAATTTCATATTCAAGTGAAAAATATGTGAACGTTAACAAAATTGTAAAGTGCAAAAATTATAATCATTTTGTATAATAGAAGAAACCACCGTTATATAAAAAATAATGAGTGAAAGGGGAGGGAACATAAATGCCAAATTGGTTTAGAAAAACCTTAGTCGCATTAATTACCGTATTTACATTTGGTTTAGTGACGCCTCCTTCCATATTGCTTGATAATGCCAAAGCTGCGGACAAGCCTACGAGCACAGCTGGGCAACAAAGTTTGGAGAGCACGTCCTATACATATGAAGAAACGAATGACAGGTTAACCACCGATACTTTTATTACTTATGCAATGCAAGAAGCAGAGAAGCAGTCGATGCAAAAGTTTGGTACTAAAATTGGTCCAGTAATTGAAGATGAATTTAAAGATGTAATATTACCGAAAATTGAAGAGGCAATTGCTGAGCTTGCTAGTGATGTACCAGAAGACTCACTACAATCATTAGCGATTTCTCAAAAACCAGCTGGTGGAAATAATGAAAAGATTTTTCACGTCTATGATACGAAATCAGGAAATGATTTATTGCGTTTCCATGTAAGAAGAGATCATCCGCCGCAAGATGGTTATTATTTTAATTTCCATTATCACCGTTTTGATGATGGATACTCTGGACATCATGAGTTAGGAAATATTTATTGGAATACGAATGTACCGCCGAAATGGTTGTCTTAAAAAGAACAAGAGAAAATCTTGTTCTTTTTTATGTTTATAGAAGGGACAGACAACTATGTTGTTGAATAACATAGGTTTAGAAAAAAGAAGTAAAAGGAGTATGGAGATGCAAAAATACATTGTTTTTGACTTTGATGGCACATTAGTAGATTCGCAAAATATATTTGTACCAATTTATAATCAAATTGCTGAAAAGCACGGATATAAAACGGTAAAGGAAGAAGAAATTGAACATTTACGTAAATTAACGATGCCAGAGAGATGTAAACAACTCGATGTACCACTGTATAAATTACCGATATTAGCGTTGGAGTTTTATAAATTATATCAGCCTGCTATAAAAGATCTTGTTTTATTTCATGGGATGAAGGATGTATTAGATGAACTATATAAAAAAGGATACGGTATTGCGGTTATATCATCTAACTCAGAAGAGCATATTCGGGCATTTTTACACAAGAATGATATAGAAAATATACAAGAAGTGTATTGTTCTAAAAATCTGTTTGGTAAAGATAAAATGATAAAAAGATTTTTAAAATCGAAAAAAATAACAGAGAAAGATATGTTATACGTTGGTGATGAACAGCGAGATGTAGCAGCGTGTAAAAAGGCTGGAGTGAACGTAATTTGGGTATCTTGGGGATATGATGTCATTGAAACAGTGAAAAAAGATGCACCAGATTACATGGTTCATAAGCCGATGGAAATTGTGGAAGTAGTACAAGGAGCGTATTCTTAATATGAATACACTGCGAGCAGGCATTCATCATATTGAATTTTGGGTAGCAAATTTAGAGGAGTCCATTTCTTTTTATAATAAGTTGTTTTTCATAATTGGATGGAGAAAGTTAAATGAAGTAGCATATAGCACGGGAGAAAGTGAAATATACTTTAAAGAAGTAGATGAGGAAATCGTAAGGACGTTAGGGCCTAGACATATTTGTTATCAAGCTATTCATAGAGAAGTAGTTGATGAAGTAGCAGATTTTCTTTCTAGTACGAAAGTGAAGGTAATACGTGGTCCAATTGAAATGAATCATTATTCAGAAGGGTACTATACGATTGATTTTTACGATCCGAATGGGTTTATTGTAGAAGTAGCCTATACACCAAATGCAGAAATGTAAGGGGAATAGATATGAAGATAATTACAGCGCAGCAAAACAATATACAAATTGTAAAAGATGCAGCGAATATTGAAGAAATTTCTAAAGGTTTCTCTCCAGATAAGAAATATGTAATTACGAATGCAAATAATGAAAAATATTTATTTCGGACAGGCGATATAAAAGAGTATGAAAGAAAGAAAATAGAGTTTCAAATTTTAAATGAAATGGTAAAACGTAACGTACAGGCACAAAGGCCAATTGAAATAGGTATATTGGAAGAAGAAGGTGTATGCTATAGTATTTTTTCATATTTAGAAGGGGAAGATGCGAAGAGACTATTGTCTACGTATTCACCAAAAGAACAATATGATATTGGCATAGAGGCAGGAAAAGATTTAGTGAAAATGCATACACTTGAAGCTCCTAAGAATATACTTCCGTGGTATGAAAGAGCAATGAAAAAACATAGGAAATATTTAGAGGCGTATAAAACATGCGGAATTAAAATTGAAAATGATGATAAAATTATTAAGTTTATAGATGAAAATGAAATGTATGTAAAGGATCGCCCAAATCGATTTCAACACGATGATTTTCATTTAGAAAATATAATTGTACGGGATGGGAAATATGTAGGTGTAGTTGATTTCAATGGTTATGACTGGGGCGACCCACTGCATGATTTCGTAAAAATTGCATTATTTGCAAGAGACATTAGTATTCCATATTCAATCGGACAAATAGAAGGATACTTTAATGAGAGAATACCAGAGGAGTTCTGGAAATTATATGCGGTGTACGTTGGCATGACAGTTTTCTCATCAGTTGTCTGGACATTACGAGCAGCACCGCATATGTTGGATGATACGTTAGAGCGTCTTCATATTGTATTGGAAGATCATAAAAACTTTGAATTATCGAAGCCGATTTGGTTTCAACCAGATAAGATTGATATGAAATAGAAAAGGTAGGTGTGATTCGCACCTACCTTTATTTTTTACCATCAAAATACTTATTTAATTTTCTTAAATGTAAGCGGCTGAGTACTTAACATAGCAGGTACATGTAACTGAAGGGATGGGAATTCACCTCTTACATTCATTTCATAAGCGAATAATAAACTCATTTTCATTTGGAATAAGTCAATTTTTGCAGAGAAGATGTCGTAGTGATGATGGTGCAATTGAACCTCCATCTCCATAAATTGTACAAATAACGAATCATCTTGTTTGTATACTTGTAATGTTCCGTATGCAGGATGTTCAAAAGTACCAGTATAATCCTCTAACTTGTGAGAAGGTGTAGTCCCTTTAATTTGTTCAGGAAGCGATTCAGTTGCTTCTTTCATCATTTCCTTCATTTTCTCAGTATCTTCTACAGCACGTTTATGCCAATCAATGGATTCTAATTCAAGTAGTTCGTCATAAATTTGATTAGCGAGATAAGTAGGAAGTAATGTTCCTCCAGCATTCGTTAAAATGACAAGGCCTATGTTTTCTGTTGGTATGAATGAAACAAGTGCTGAAAACCCATCAATATTACCGCCATGATGAATTACCTTATTACCACGGTAAGCGCTAATAAACCAACCAAGACCGTAACTATTTAATGGAGATTCAGGAAGTGATAAAACCGGTTGGTCGGGAATTGAATTGTGTGGTGTATACATTTGTTGTAATAATTCAGAGGAGATTAATTCATGATCTCCAAATTTTCCTTCATTTAAGTGGAGAAGTACCCAATTTGCCATATCTTCAATTGTGGAATTAATACACCCAGCAGCGCCAACTGTATCGATGTTACGGAATGGAACTGCTTTTATTTCACCGTCATTTTCAATGTAAGGTAAAGCGTAATCATCTGTAGTTTGTGAATCGTTAACAGAGAAGTTTGTATGTCTCATATTTAAAGGTTCTAAAATATGTTCTGTAGTGTATTGCTCCCACGTTTGATTTGTAATGTTTTCAACAATGTAGCTAATTGTTGCATACATTAAGTTGTTATATAGAAACGCTGTTCGGAACGGCGCATCAAGTGGTAAATGTTTTATTTTTTCAACGAGATTTTTTCGAGATAAGGAAGAGCTATACCAAAGAGCCTCATGACGGCTTACACCGGTTCGATGAGAAGCTAAATCTCGTCCGGTAACTTGTGAGCTAGCAAGTACTTCAGATAAAGAGAAGTTAGGTATATAAGACTGGACAGGACTATCCCAATTAAATTTTTGTTGTTGTGCTAACAAACTTAATGAAAGTGTGCCAAAAGCTTTCGTTGAAGAACCGATTGCGAATCGAGTATGCGGTGTAACAGCCTCTTTTGTTTCTATATTACGATAGCCGAAACCTTCTGAAATAATAACTTCACCGTCTTTTATTACAGCGACAGCAGCACCAGGAACATTTAAATCCTTCATCATTTTTTCAACCGTTGTTTGTAAAGAAGTCATAACAGGCGTTCCAATTTTAGACATACTTCTAACCTCCAAATATAAATTTTGTTCTACCGCACTATACTTTCGGTAATAGAAAATGAAAACCTTTTTAAATTTGGAAAGTTAATAATTTTGTAAGAATTAGTGCAAGAAATTTTATTAATTAGGATTATTAACTTTACCATTTTTCATGTTATGATAAATTGCATATACGATTGAAAGAAGGTTTTCCTACATATGAAACATGCTGAAAATGAATACTTAAATTTATGCCGCCATGTAATGGAACATGGTACGAAGAAAGAAGATCGTACAGGGACAGGAACTGTATCTGTATTTGGATATCAAATGCGTTTTGATTTGAGTAAAGGATTTCCTTTATTAACGACAAAAAGAGTACCATTTCGCCTTGTAGCAAGTGAACTGCTTTGGTTTATGAAAGGTGATACAAATATTCGCTATTTATTGCAGCATAATAATAATATTTGGAATGAATGGGCATTTAAGAGCTGGGTGGAAAGTGACGAGTATACTGGGCCTGATATGACCGATTTCGGTCTTCGCTCACAACAAGATGAAGAATTTAAAGTACAGTACGATGAGCAAATGGAATTGTTTAAAAAGAACGTTTTAGAAGATGATGATTTCTCAAATAAATATGGTTATTTAGGAGACGTATACGGTAAACAGTGGCGTGCTTGGAAAACGACAGCCGGTGAGACACTTGATCAATTAAAAGATGTAATTGAAATGATTAAAATAACACCAGACTCACGTCGTTTAATCGTTTCTGCTTGGAATCCTGAAGACGTACCGAGTATGGCATTACCGCCTTGTCATACATTATTCCAGTTTTATGTAGCGGACGGAAAACTTTCTTGTCAGCTATATCAAAGAAGTGGTGACATATTCCTTGGAATTCCATTTAACATCGCAAGTTATTCACTACTAACACATCTAATTGCACATGAATGTGGTCTTGAAGTAGGGGAATTTGTTCATACAATTGGTGATGCACATATTTATACAAATCATTTTGAACAAGTAGAAAAGCAATTGGCACGTGAAGCACGTCCATTCCCGAAACTTACATTAAATCCAGATGTGAAATCTGTTTTCGATTTTGAAATGGAAGATTTAACGATTGAAGGATATGATCCACATCCAGCAATTAAAGCACCGGTTGCAGTATAATTGTAGAGGAGATGAAAAAATGATTGTTTCATTTATGGTCGCAATGGACGAAAATAGAGTAATCGGTAAAGATAATAATTTACCTTGGCGTTTACCGAGTGAATTACAATACGTGAAGAAAACAACGATGGGTCACCCGCTTATTATGGGAAGAAAGAACTATGAAGCGATTGGTAGACCGCTGCCTGGAAGACGTAATATTATTGTAACTCGTAATGAAGGATATCACGTTGAAGGATGTGAAGTTGTTCATTCTGTAGAAGAAGTATTCGAACTATGTAAAAATGAAGAAGAGATTTTTATTTTTGGCGGAGCGCAAATTTACGATCTCTTTTTACCTTATGTAGACAAGTTATATATAACAAAAATCCATCATGCATTTGAAGGAGATACATTCTTCCCAGAAATAGATATGACAAATTGGGAAGAGATTTTTGTAGAAAAAGGTTTAACGGATGAAAAAAACCCGTATACGTATTATTACCACGTATATGAGAAACAACAATAAATAAAAAGATTGATGTGAGAATTCGCATCAATCTTTTTATTTATATTCACCAATATAAGTTTATAGATGAGATTCGATAGTGCTATAATGATAGGTAGCATGTAAAAAATGCTAAAATTTGCAAAAGTACTAATATAGAAAGAGGAGGAGAATGGATTGAGAAAGATATGGGGGATTCTTTTTCTTTGCTTAGCATTCATGTTAGTTGGATGCGGTAAAGAAGAAAAACCACAAGAAGCGTTTGATACATATGTAAAAGCATGGAATAAACAAAAATTTGCAGATATGTATGATCAACTATCAAAAAATGCAAAAAAAGATATTTCAAAGAAAGAGTTTACTGAGAAATATGAAAAAATTTATTCTGGTATCGAAGTGAACGACTTAAAGGTAGAAACAGGGGAAGTAAAAGAAGATAAAAAAGATGAAGGCCCTGTTCCTTTTAAAGTAAGCATGGATACAGTTGGTGGTAAAATTACTTTTGGCCATGAAGCAAAAATGGTGAAAGAAAAAGATGGAGATAAAGAATCTTGGAAAATAGATTGGACTCCTGATTTTATTTTCCCTGGCATGACGAAAGATAGTAAAGTGCGTATGCAGACGACACAGCCAAAACGTGGTGAAATATACGATCGTAATGGAAAAGGTCTTGCAACGAATGGGAAAGCTTCTGAAATTGGAATAGTTCCAGAAAAATTAGACGATACTGCTCCGCAAACGAAAGAGACAGTAGCGAAGTTGTTAAATATGACTGTAGAAGAAATTGATCAAAAATTAGCTGCTAAATGGGTAAAACCAGGGTATCTCGTACCAATTGGAATTTTGCCTGAAGGGGCAACGCAAAATACGTATATTGATTTAGCAGGTGTTTCAACAAAACCTGTAAATGTTCGTACATATCCATTAGGGGAAGCGGCAGCTCATCTAACTGGTTATATCGGAAAGGTAAATGCTGAAGATTTAAAAACGCTTCAAAAGAAAGGCTATCAAGCTGATGATCCAGTTGGTAAAGCTGGTTTGGAGCAAGTATTAGAGGAAAAGCTACGCGGTAAAAAAGGTGGCCGTGTCTTTGTAGAAGATGCACAAGGAAAAGAAATTAAAAACTTGGCAAAAACAGATGCTGTTGATGGAGAAAACGTAACTTTAACTATTGATAGTGCTGTTCAAGAAAAAACTTACAATGAAATGAAGGGCGAAGCTGGTTCAAGTGCAGCAATTAATCCGAAAAGTGGAGAAACAATTGCACTAGTAAGTAGTCCAGCATATGATCCGAATTTAATTGCACGAGGAACATCGAAAGCGCAACGCGAAGCTTGGAATAATGATCCGAAAAAACCGATGACGAATCGCTTTACACAATTATCGGTACCAGGTTCTGTATTTAAACCAATTACAGCTGCAATTGGTCTTGAAACGAAAACGATCGATCCGAAAGAAGAGTTAAAAATTGAAGGGTTAAAATGGACAAAAGATTCTTCTTGGGGTAATTATTATGTAACGCGTGTGAAAGATGCAAATCCGATTGATTTTGATAAGGCGATGAAATACTCGGATAATATTTACTTCGCACAAGAAGCGTTGAAAATCGGAAAAGACAAGTTTATGAGTGAAGCGAAAAAATTCGGATTCGATGAGAAACTACCAATTGAATATGGATTCCCTGCTTCTAAAATTGCAAATGACGGTATTAAAAATGATATTCAAATGGCAGATACAGGATATGGACAAGGACAAGTATTAATGACTCCTCTTCATTTAGCTTTAACGTATGCGCCAATTGTAAATGATGGAACGATTCCATCACCGTATATTATTAAAACAGATAAACAACCAAAAGCTTGGAAAGAAAATGTAATTTCTAAAGGAAATCAGGATATATTAAAAACTGCTATGACGAAAGTAATTAATGATCCGGATGGTACAGGGAAAATTGCTAAGATTGATGGAATGACTCTTGCTGGAAAAACAGGTACAGCGGAATTAAAAGTATCTAAAGAAGCCGAAGGAAAAGAACTAGGCTGGTTCGCTGCATTTGATTTGAATTCGCCAGATATGGTCATTACAATGATGATTGAAGATGTAAAAGGTAGAGGCGGAAGTAACATTCCAGCTGAAAAAGTAAAACATGTTTTTCAAAAATAATATGTAATAAAAGGCTACCTCTATAATTTATAGAGGTAGCCTTTTTGTATGAGAATTCTTAATATCTGTATACTAAATTTTAGAGAAACAAAATAAATCATTAACTTACGAAAAAAAAGTAGCTATTTTTTATTGACATTGATTAAAACTTTTTGTATTATACTTACATAAGGTAAGTTATTAACTTTTAAAAAACAAATCTTGAATTGAAGATAAAGAGAGAAAAGGGAGAGAATACAATGACAAAAGTACTATTTATCACAGCAAATCCAAATTCAGCAGAAGGTTCTTTCGGAATGGCAGTAGGGGAAGCTTTCATCGAGGCTTATAAAAACGAGCATCCACAAGACGAAGTTGTAACAATTGATCTATTCAATACTACTGTACCAGCAATCGATGCAGATGTATTTGCTGCTTGGGGTAAATTTGCAGCAGGTGAAGGCTTTGAAACTTTAACGGAAGCTCAACAACAAAAAGTAGCAGCAATGAACACAAACTTAGAAACATTTATGCATGCAGATCGTTATGTATTCGTAACTCCAATGTGGAACTTTAGCTATCCACCAGTAGTAAAAGCATACTTAGATAACGTAGCAATCGCAGGTAAAACATTCAAATATACTGAAAATGGTCCAGTCGGCTTATTAGAAGGTAAAAAAGCACTTCACATTCAAGCAACAGGTGGCGTATATTCTGAAGGAGCATACGCAGCTGTAGACTTCGGACGCAATCACTTAAAAACTGTATTAGGATTTGTCGGTGTAAATGATACTGATTATATTGCAGTTGAAGGTATGAATGCAAACCCTGAAAAAGCACAAGAAATTAAAGAAGCGGCAATTGCTAATGCTCGTGAATTAGCAAAACGTTTCTAATATAGAATGCTTAAAAAGTCCGAACACTTGATGTTTGGACTTTTTTTCTTCTTTTTCCTTCGTTTGTCTAGTATAATGAAGGTCGGAATGATAATAGGTGGGGGTTCTGTATGATTCAAACGTTTTTTAAAATCTTTTATTTAATTTTAATTGTAATTGCGATTACACCGAGAATGTGGCGTCTTAAAAGACAAGTAAATACGATGGCGCCAAAAGAAAAAGATAATGCTGTGTACAAAACGACAAATTGGTTTGGTAAGAAAATGGTACGTGTAGCTGGAGGGACAGTAGAAGTGAAAGGGCTTGAAAATGTTCCGAAAGACAAGCCGGTACTAGTTGTAAGTAATCACCAAAGTAATATGGATATCCCTGTTTTACTAGGTTACTTAAATAAACCAATTGGATTCGTGTCAAAAGCAGAGATTAAAAAGTTCCCAGTTGTACCAACTTGGATGGAACTTATGAATTGTGTATTTATGGATCGTAGCGATCGTCGTCAATCTCTTAAAGCAATTAAAGATGGAATCGAACTATTAAAGAATGGACATTCTATCGTAATTTTCCCAGAAGGAACGAGAAGTAAAGGTGGCGAAGTTGGAGAGTTTAAGGCTGGTAGTTTCCATCTTGCAGTAAAGTCAGGTGTAGCAATTTTACCTGTAACGTTAGATGGTACATATAAGATGTTTGAAGCGAATGGAAATCGTATGAAGTCAGCTCATGCAACAGTAACAATTTCTAAGCCGATTACACCTGAAGAGTATGCGAATATGGATATTAAAGAATTAACGAAGCATACACAGGAAGTTATCGCATCACAATTACATAAGTAATAAAAAAGGTTTCAGCTTATAGTAAGCTGAAACCTTTTTTATTATGCTGTAGGTAAGACGTAAAAGAGTACACAGAAGAACATCATCGCACTACCACCTAAAACGAACAGGTGCCATATGGCATGGTTGAAAGGTAGCTTTTCCCAAAGGAAGAATATAGCTCCGACAGAATATAAAATTCCACCAGCTAAAAGCAGTGAAAAACCATGTCCAGTTAGATTTTCATAAAGTGGTTTAATGGCAACGATTATGAGCCAGCCCATAATGATGTAACATAAAGTTGATGCCTTTATAAAGCGACGTACAAAGAAGATTTTGAAGACGATACCTCCGATTGCAAGTGTCCAAATTATAGCAAGCAACGTCCATCCTAATGGGCCACGAAGTGTAATAAGTAGAAAAGGAGTATACGTGCCAGCAATCAATAAGTAAATGGCTGAATGATCTAAAATAGTAAATATTTTTTCTACTTTAGGATGATGAATGCTATGTAGCAATGTTGAAAACAAGTACAGTAAGAACATGCTTACACCATAAACAGTAAATGCGACTACAGCTGATGCGGTACCGTGCTTAGAAGCATGAATAATCAATATGATTAAGGCAGGGATGCTTAAAATGGCACCGATACCATGTGTAATTGCATTTGCAATTTCTTCTTTTACAAATTGGGTCATTCGTGTCATTTTTTCAGTCATAATGCAAATCCTTTCTACTATCATAAAATAATATGTCATTTCCCTTACCATATCATACACAAGAGCAATAGAAAATGAAATTTGTATAATTGATTATATTTTTGAATTTTTTTGACAAAAGGCAATGGATTTGTTGACGTTTTCAAACTTTTTTGACAAAATAAAATTATGTAATAGTAGGACAAGGAAACTACTAATAAAGGGGATGGGGAAATGTTTTCAAATATTGGCTTTCCAGGGTTAATTTTAATTTTAGTAGCAGTACTCATTTTATTTGGACCTAAAAAATTGCCGGAAATCGGGAAGGCTTTAGGGGAAACGTTAAAAGAGTTTAAAAAATCAACGAAAGAATTGACAGATGACGCATTTCAAGAAAAGGAAAAGAAAGAAAAACTGTAATGTATTTTCCTTGTAATGGATAAATAAAGTGTGGTGAACGAGATGGAAGATCGGGAAATGAGCGTAGTAGAACATATTGTTGAGCTTCGAAAAAGAGTAATATATACAGTGTTATCCTTTGTACTATTTTTAATTATTGGATTTACTTTTACAAAGGATATTTATTTTTGGCTTGTAAAAGATTTACCAATGAAATTAACTGTTCTCGGTCCAAGTGATGTATTGTGGATTTTTTTCTCGATTGCTACAGTATTTGCTATCGTTTGTACAATTCCTTTTGCTGCTATACAAATTTGGTTATTTGTAAAACCGGGTTTACATCCAAATGAACAAAAGATGACAATAATGTATATACCGGTATTGTCTATATTATTTATCGCAGGTTTATGTTTTGGATACTTTATTGTAATGCCGTTTCTATTTCACTTTTTAACTACAATAGGTAATGAAATGTTTAATACGATGTTTACGACAGAAAAGTATTTTCATTTTGTACTTAATTTAACAGTTCCATTTGCTGTGATTTTTGAATTACCAGTCGTTGTAATGTTTTTAACTAGTATTGGAATACTTACGGCGGAATTTTTAATAAAAATAAGAAGATATGCTTACGTAGCACTGATTATCATTGCATCTTGTATATCACCGCCTGACTTTTTATCTCATAGTTTAGTTGCGGTGCCGCTTATTTGTATTTATGAAGTAAGTATTGCTTTATCAAAGGTTGTTAGTAAGAGGAAAAAGAAAAGAGAAGAAATGCAGTCGAAAAGTGCCTCGTTATAAAGGCACTTTTTTATTTATTGGTTATACTATAGCTATAAACGTATACAATATATAGAAGAAAAAAATTATAGAATCTCCAAAATTTAGACAAACTTTGCGCTTTTATAAGCTTATACTAAATGTATTAAACAATTGATGGATAATGAGATTCCCGTCTCGGAGATATTTAGGATGGGAAGATGGATTAGGTGGAGATGAATAGAGTATAAATCTTCTAGCCATAAGGACTACAGAAATCATATAAGTCTGATTTTACTCCACTTTAAACAACGTGTTACAACGCAAAGTAGAGGAAGTTCAAAAATCCAATGAAAAAGAGGATTGATATTGTGATTACGAAAAGTTTTTATTTCACTCATTCAACAGGGGATTGTATTAAAATATTCGAAATCCCTGTCCTACAGGCGCAGCATCCATTATCGTTTCTAATTCAGTCTCGTCTTCAATTATTTATTGCAAAAATTCAAAAACAAAAACATCCAAGATTTTCATATTCTTTCCGTGAATATTTACAAAATTGTTTGAAGTGGAATGATTATTTAAATGTATATAAAACAAATACTCTTGAAAAAAATGCATGATATAGAGTAGAGACAGGGTTAGGAGCTCTGTCTTTTTCATTTTAGATATAAAAATATAATTAATTTGATGAAATTTCGTTCCAAATTGTTGAAAGCAATGGGAATACTAGTATAATAACAAGGAGAGCGTATTGGAAAGGGAAGAATATAATATGCAAAAAATTAAAATTGTAACAGATTCAACGGCAGATTTATCACAAGAAGTAATCGAGAAGTATGACATTCATGTTCTACCATTATCAATCTCTGTAAATGGACAAACATATTTAGATCGCGTTGATCTACAACCAGATGAATTTATTGAAGAAATGCTTAAATCAGAGGAATTACCAAAAACATCGCAACCAGCAATGGGTACATTTGTAGAAATGTATGACAAGTTAGGTGAAGATGGAAGTGAAGTACTTTCCATTCATATGACAAGTGGAATGAGTGGTACTGTAGCAACAGCAAATAGTGCTGCATCAATGACCGATACAAAAGTAACAGTTGTTGATTCTCAATTTATTACACATGCTTTAGCATATCAAGTAATTGAAGCTGCAAAAATGGCAAATGAAGGGCGCTCACTAGAAGAAATTTTAAAACGTGTAGATGAAGTAAGAAAGAATACTCGTTTATATGTAGTAGTAGATACATTAGAAAACTTAGTGAAGGGTGGACGTATCGGTAAAGGAAAAGCGTTTATCGGTTCGCTGCTTAATATAAAGCCAATTGCTAGTCTTGAAGACGGTGTTTATAATCCTGTAACGAAAGTTCGTAGCCAAGGCCAAATTGTAAAAACATTAGCTAAGTTATTTGAGCAAGATACAGCTGGAAAAGTTGTAAAGGCTGTTGCAATTCCGCATGCGAAAGCAATTCCTTTAGCTGAAAGTATGAAAGTGGCGGTTGAAAAAGTGAGTGGGTTTGCTCAATCAGAAATTTTCTATACAACGCCTATAATTAGTACTCATACAGGTCCGGGTGCAATCGGATTTATGTATTTAGCAGAGTAATAAAAAAGCTACTTGAAAATATATTTCAAGTAGCTTTTTTATGTAAATAGAAAGTAAGAAATAAGAAGAGCTATACAGGCACTACCGCTAATGATATAGCGAGTCTGTAAATATTCATTCATAGAAAACACCCTTTATCCCGCTATTTGCGGACAGTAAAACTCCCACCTCAAAATTTAGCTGGAGCAAAGAGGTTAGGTGGCGGGCTGTCCGTAAAAGCCCGATTGGTGAAGGTTAATAATCAGTGGGGATAAAGAAACTCCCACTGATTAAAGTTTCATTATAGGATTTTCTATATTATATGTTGGATATAGAAAATCAGTCGTTACGTTACACATGTAAAGTTTCAATTTTTTCGTTTATTTGCTTATCATTTGTTGCGTTACTATAAATAAAAGTTTGACCTAAAAAGAGTACATGCAGTTGTTCCCACGGTAACATGCGCAAATTCCAATTATTTCGAAGTCTAGTTATTGCTTCACGAGGTGTTTCATCGGCGAGTGCGAAAGCTCCGTAATGCATTGGTATAAAATGCGTAGCGCTTAAATCTAAATAAGCTTGCACGGCCTCTTCAGGTGAAACATGAGATACTTTCATAAACCATTCTGGTTCATAAGCGCCAATGGGCATAAGAGCAATATCAATTAAAAAGCGTTCACCAATTTCTTTGAAACCTTGGAAATAGCCACTGTCGCCACAAAAATATATGGTTTCCATAGTCGTTTCATTATCAATAATCCATCCCCCCCAGTGAGACGTATTCATATCAAATAAGAATCTTCTCGTCCAGTGCTGAGCAGGTACGAAGTGAAAAGAAACTTCGTTAATTATCGTACTTTCCCACCATTTATACTCTTCTACATGTTTAAATTTCTTACGAGTAAATAATTTTTTTAATCCGATAGGTACAAGGTATAGAACATCATCATTCAACTGACGAAGAGTTGAAAAATCTAAATGATCATAATGACCATGTGAAATAAGGACAATATCAATTTTAGGTAGTGCTTCTATAGAGAGTCCAGGTTCTGTAAGTCTTGGAACTAGCTTTAATTTATTGGCCCAAACTGGATCTGTTAATATATTAAGTCCATTCGTTTGGATAAGAAAAGTAGAATGCCCAATCCATGTGACAGTCGTTTTTTTTACATTACTTTGCAAAAATGCACTTTGTTTAACGGGTGATTGTTCTACTAAGAAAGAAAAATCTTTTTTGTTTTGCTTTCGTTCTTTACGCCAGCGTAAAAAAGAGCGAATTGATTTTTTTGTACTAACATTATCCATATTTTCATAGCGCTTTGCCATGAACATCACCTCATTTAAAATCGTTGTATTTGTATTGTACCGAAATGTTGTTAAGGAATACAGTGTAAAACATGGATTAATGTTTAAGGGATTGTTAAAAAATAGGGAAAGATATTTACAAAAGTAACAATAAAATTAGTTTTATCACTTCTATTTATAGAAATAATAGTAAAAAAATATATTTTGTCTAGTAATTCGCTTGAAATAAAGAAGTAACATACGTAAATTCGTACGATTTCGTGAACAAATGTAGTAAACAATTTTCTCGTAGTGTTAACTTTTGTTATTATAAACATAACCTATTTAAATTTAGGATAGAGAAAAGAGGTTTATAAATGAAGCGTTATCAAAAAATAATTGGTCTTATGGTTGTATTTTGTCTCTTTGTACTTGCTGGATGTAGTGGATCAGGTTCAAAGCTTCGTAAACCATTAAATTGGGATTTAGAAACTTTCCAATTTACAAATCAAGATGGAAAGCAATTTGGTACAAAAGATTTAAAAGGGAAAGTTTGGGTTGCAGATTTTATGTTCACAAATTGTCAAACAGTTTGTCCACCAATGACTGCAAATATGGCCAAGCTGCAAAAGATGGCGAAAGAAGAGAAGATAGACGTTCAGTTTGTTTCATTTAGTGTAGATCCAGACCTTGATAAACCAGAAAATCTGAAAGCTTTTATTCAAAAGTTTACAGAGGATACTAGTAACTGGAATTTATTAACGGGATATTCGTTAGAAGATATTACAAAGTTTTCAAAAGATAATTTCCAATCACTTGTAGATAAGCCGGAGAACGGTCAGGTCATGCATGGTACATCATTTTATTTAATTGATCAAAACGGAAAAGTAATGAAAAAGTATAGTGGCATTAGTAATACGCCATACGAAGACATTATACGTGATATGAAGCGATTAGTGGATTAAAAATAAGGGTGCAAAGCACCCTTATTTTTTTTGCATTAGTCTATGGATAAAATATCATGTTGTTGGGGAAGTTTCGGCGCCCGAATTTCTAATACGCCGTTTTGATAAGAAGCTTTTGCTGCTTTTTTATTAATTGAATACGGCAACTTAATTAATCTTGATGCTTCTGAAATGGAACGTTCTCGGCGATAATAGTTATGGGATGTTTCTTCTTCTTCCTCTTCGAGTATCTCTTCTTTTACAGAAACTTTTAAGTATTCACTTTGTATTTCAATTTGGATTTGCTCTTTTTGTATACCTGGTAGTTCAGCTGTAACAACGAGTTCTTCACCAACTTCATATAAATCTACAGGGAATGTTAATAAACGGTTTCCTTTTTGGAAAAAATGATTTAAATCAGCGATTACATTGCGAAGAGGTGTTTGCTCGAAGAAATCATCAATTTGCTTTAAGTAATTACGAACCGGTGGGCGAGAAGAATCTTTTTTTTCTTCACTCATGGTATTCCCTCCTAGAAATCAATTTGCAATATCATATGACAAAAGCGGAGAAAGGTGAGTGCCTAGTTTTCATGTTTTCATAAAAAATTGTTAAAAATGTGAAATGGAGTGATTTTTTTATAGTTTTTGGTCGCCATATTCAGTTGATTATGCTAGTATAAATAGGGTTGATATAGTAGTATAGAAACAGAATGAAAACCGAAAGAGGGTAAGAAGTATGTGTGGTTTTGTAGGATGTTTATGTGAAAACCCTAGAGAGTTTTCAGAAACAGAAAAACATCAATTTGAAAATATGAACACGATGATTTTCCACCGTGGTCCAGATGACGAAGGATATTTTCGTGATGAACATGTACAATTTGGCTTCCGCCGTTTAAGTATCATTGACTTAGAGGCAGGACATCAGCCGCTAACTTATGAAAATGATCGATATGTAATTATTTTTAATGGTGAAATTTACAACTATGTAGAATTACGTGAAATGTTACTTGAAAAAGGTGCAACGTTTGCAACGCAATCTGATACAGAAGTTATCATTGCATTGTATGCACATATGAAAGAAAAATGTGTAGACTACCTTCGTGGTATGTTTGCATTTATGATTTGGGATCGTGAAGAGAAGAAACTTTTCGGTGCACGTGACCACTTCGGTATTAAACCTCTATACATCGCACAGCAAGGTGATACTACATTTTTCGCATCTGAGAAGAAAAGTATTATGCATGTGATGGAAGATAAAGGCGTTAATCCAACGTCACTACAACATTATTTTACGTACCAATATGGCCCAGAGCCAGAAACATTAACAATTGATGTTAATAAAATCGAGCCTGGTCATTATTTCGTAAAAGAAATCGGTAAAGAGATGGAAATCCATCGCTACTGGAAACCTTATTTCAATGCTTCAGGTGCAACGAAAGAGGAGCATATCCAAGCAATTCGTGATGTACTATATGATTCAGTAAAAGTGCATATGCGTAGTGATGTACCAGTAGGTTCATTCTTATCTGGTGGTATCGATTCATCTATCATCGCTTCTATCGCAAGAGAAATGAATCCAAATCTTTTAACATTCTCTGTTGGTTTTGAGCAACGTGGTTTCAGTGAAGTTGATGTTGCAAAAGAAACTGCTGAGAAATTAGGCGTTAAAAACCATAACGTATTCATTTCAGCGAAAGAATTTATGGATGAGTTTCCAAAAATCATTTGGCATATGGATGATCCTTTAGCTGATCCAGCAGCTGTACCATTGTACTTCGTTGCTAAAGAAGCACGTAAACATGTAACAGTTGTTCTTTCAGGTGAAGGCGCAGACGAGCTATTTGGTGGTTATAACATTTACCGTGAGCCAAACTCACTAAAAATGTTCTCTTACATTCCTAGCCCAGGTAAGAGCGTTCTAAAAGCATTGAGTGGTGCTCTTAAAGAAGGATTTAAAGGTAAGAGCTTCCTAGAGCGTGGATGTACACCAATTGAAGAGCGTTACTATGGAAATGCGAAAATCTTCCGTGAAGAAGAAAAAGCTGAATTAATGAAGTATTACAATGAAAGTGTTAACTATATGGATATCACGAAACCATTGTATAACGAGATTAAAGATTATGATGATGTAAGTAAAATGCAGTACATTGACATGTTCACATGGTTACGCGGTGACATTTTATTAAAAGCTGATAAAATGACAATGGCAAACTCATTAGAACTTCGTGTACCGTTCTTAGATAAAGAAGTATTCGATGTTGCATCTAAAATTCCAACTGAACTTAAGATTGCTAACGGAACTACGAAAGCTATTTTACGTGAAGCAGCACGCGGAATCGTTCCAGATCACGTATTAGATCGTAAAAAACTTGGATTCCCAGTACCAATTCGTCACTGGTTAAAAGACGAAATGCATGATTGGGCTATCAATATTATAAACGAGAGTAAAACAGAGCATTTAATCGACAAACAGTATGTATTAAACTTACTGGAAGCACATTGTGCAGATAAAGGCGATTATAGCCGTAAAATTTGGACTGTACTTGCGTTTATGGTATGGCACCAAATTTATGTTGAGCATAAATACGATACGAATAAGTTCCATGAAGAAACAAAACGTGCGTATAGCTTAGTGTAATTAGAAAAACCTTAAGATCGCATACGGTCTTAAGGTTTTTTTCATAAATAGGAAGTATTATTGATACAATAATAGTAAAAGGATGGACAACATATGATTTCGTTTGAGAAAGTTACTGTAGAAAATGAAAGCGTTGTTAAAGAAATGTTTAAATCGCATAGTTTAGGTGAGAAAAAGGTACAGTATTGTGTGAAAGTTGATGATACATATATTGGTGTAATAGATTATAGTGTTCAAGAGGAACGAGCTGTTTTATCACAGCTAATTATTCATTTTGATTACCAAGGTTATGGTTATGGTACAAATACGTATTTTACATTTGAAGAAATGATGAAACAAAGAAATGTGAAAGAAATAAAAGTGCTACAAGAGGAATTGACAGAAAAAGCGCATTCTTTCATAGAGAGTTTTGGCTTTACTTCAGAAGATGGAGCGTATGTGAAGAAAATATAACGATGATTATTTATGCGATACAATAAATATAAGGCAGGTGGATGTATGACAATGACTTCTGGTCTTGTATTAATTGGAGGGTGCTTTATAGTAGCAGAACTATGTCATATAATCATTCGGAAAAGAATGAGTAAGAAAAGAAAGCCGTATGAATTACAATACGTCCCTGTCTTTTTCATTATATTTTGTATGCTTAGTACATTACAAAATATAATGAACTTTCCACCACTTGTGAATGTTTTTTTAAAGTTCGGTTTACTTTATAGTGGTGTTGGAATAGTACTTTTATTTATTTTATTTTGCATACGTTATATTCACTATCAATCGTATATATTTATTTTAAATTGGTTAAAGCAAGATGATAGAAACCGCCTTACATAAGGCGGTTTTTTTATTTGTGATTGTAACAGAACTTGTACATTTCACATAAAATAGGACGAGTAGCAATGCTAACATATTACAAGAAAGGGGCGGGGTAGTAAAATGAAACTTGTTATAGACGCAGGGCACGGTGGATATGATTCTGGTGCTGTTGGTAATGGCTTAGTAGAAAAAAACTTAACGCTTCAAATTGCTAGACGCGTTCGAGATATTTTAACGGTAAATTACCCAATTACAATTAAAATGACACGTGATAGTGACGTGTTTATTTCCTTATCGGAACGTGCTAATATTGCTAATGCTTTTGGTGCGGATTATTTTATTTCATTTCATATTAATAGCGGCGGGGGTACAGGTTTTGAAAGCTATATTTATAATGCGTTATCCAACAGCAGCACTGCATATGCAAAGCAACAAAAGATGCATACAGCAGTAAATCCTGTATTAACAAAATACGGTCTTCGTGATCGAGGAGCGAAAAAAGAAAATTATGCGGTATTAAGAGAAACCGCAATGGATGCAATTTTAACTGAGACTGCCTTTATTGATACAACGTTTGATGCAAATTTATTAAAGAATTCACAATTTATTGAAGATCTAAGTCAAGCGTATGCAAATGGAATAGCGGCTATTTTTGGAGTAGCTCCAAATCCACAACCTCCTAACCCACAACCGACACCTCAAACGAAGGGAATCGCTTATATCCTTGGGAAAAATGTAAATTTAAGAAATGGTCCATCAACTTCTTCCTCAGTTATTCGTCAATTAAATTCTCCAGAATCTTACGTTGTATATCAGGAAAGTAACGGATGGTTAGATTTGGGGAATGGACAATGGGTGTATAATGATCCTTCTTACATTAATTTTGTAAAGACAAGCAATAGTGATGGAAGTCCGATTGGGGTTGCATATATACAAGGGATGAATGTAAATTTAAGAAGTGGTCCATCAACTACATCTACAGTTATCCGTCAATTAAATCCTCCAGAATCTTATTTAGTATATATAAATGAAAATGGTTGGTTAAACCTTGGTGGAAATCAGTGGGTATATAATGATCCATCGTATATTAAGTATACTCAATATTAGGAATTAAAATGATAATGCAATATGGATGCGTATCTTTGTTATGTATAACTCAGATACGCATTGTAATAACAACATAAATTTTCATACTTATACACTATGTGTTAAAAAGAAACATTAGAAAAGCCAATAGAATCGAAATGGTATATATTAAAAAAGTTTTCTGATATACATTGACAATGTATGTAGTATACATTAATCTTTAATTGTTAATGATAATCGATTTCATCTAGGGAGGACATATGATACATACTAAAAAACTAATTATGTTCTGCATTATGATACTCATGGTTGTAATTGCAGGATGTAGTAAAGAAGAGAAAAAAGAAAATGATATATCAGCTAAAGCAAAAGATTCATATACGGTAAAGCATGCAATGGGCGAAACGACAGTAAATGGTACACCTAAAAAAGTTGTTGTTTTAACAAATGAAGGTGCAGAGGCTCTCCTAGCTGTGGGCGTAACGCCAGTGGGGACTACGAAACCACGTGCTGGTGATGAATGGTACCCTCATGTAGCGAAAGAGTTAAAAAATACGGAAGTTGTAGGAACTGAACGTGATATTAATTTAGAAGCAGTAATGAAGCTTAAGCCAGATTTAATTATCGGAAATAAAATGCGTCACGAAAAAATATATGATCAGCTAAAAGAAATCGCACCAACTGTTTATGCAGAAACATTACGCGGTGATTGGAAAGAAAACTTTACGCTTTATACAAAAGCTGTAAATAAAGAAAAAGAAGGGCAAAAAGCTCTTGATGATTATAAAAAACGTATTGAAGGAATGAAAGAGAAGTTAGGCGATAAATTGAATTCTAAAGTTTCTATTATTCGTTTCGTACCAGGTGATGTTCGTATTTATCAAAAAAACTCATTCTCGGGAGTTGTTTTAAATGATATTGGATTTAAACGACCACCATTACAAGATAAAGATGATTTTGCGATAAAAGGAATTACAAAAGAGCAAATTCCAAATATGGACGGAGACTACTTATTCTATTTCACGTCTGATAAAGATGCAGATAAGAATAATGAAGGAAATTCGTTAGCAAAGGAATGGACAGAAGATCCACTCTTTAAGCAACTACAGGCTTCTAAAAATAATAAAGTATTCCAAGTAGATGAAGTAATCTGGAATACAGCAGGCGGTATTAAAGCTGCGAACCTTATGTTAGATGATATTGAAAAATATTTCCTTAAATAAATGATAAAATACATCACTTTTACGAAGTGATGTATTTTTTGTTTGTTAAAATACAGAAAATTCCTTCTTCAAGGGTGACATAAGTTGTACAATAAAATCAATCATGTGATAAAGGAGTGGGGAAGAATGAAAGCTACTCATAAAGAGTGGATCTTGTTTAATGGGAGAATGATTAATACGAAGGAAGAACAGCCGATGGTCGCATTAGAAGAGCGCGGCTTCCAATTTGGTGATGGTATTTATGAAGTATTTAGACTATACGATGGCAAACCTCATTTATTAGATTTACATTTGGAACGATTCTTTAACTCTATGGCAGAAATAAAACTAATTCCACCATTTACGAAGGAAGAATTAGTGGAAGAGTTACATCAAATGATTGAAAAAAATCAATTTCAAGAAGATGGGAATGTATATTTACAAATATCAAGAGGCGCACAACCACGCAATCATGTATATGAATCAGATTTACAACCGACATATTTTGCAAATCTTGTTTCGTTCCCAAGACCAGTTGCTTCAATGAAGGCTGGGATTAAGGTAACGGTAGAAGAGGACATCAGGTGGAAGTTTTGCCATATAAAATCATTAAATCTTTTACCAAATATCATGATTAAAAATAAAATAAATGAACAAGGGTATCAAGAAGCAATATTAGTACGAGATGGCATTGTGACTGAAGGGTGTCATTCAAATTTCTTTATGGTGAAAAATAATAAATTGATTACACATCCGGCTGACAATTTCATTCTACAGGGCATTACGCGGCACTATGTTATTACATTAGCGAAAGAGTTACATATCGAAGTAGAGGAACGAGAGTTTTCATTACAAGAAGTATATGAGGCTGATGAGTGCTTCTTTACAGCGACGCCGCTTGAAATATTCCCAGTCGTTCAAATTGGTGATGAACAGTTTGGAAACGGCGAAAGAGGACCAATTACAAAGAAACTCCAAGTGGCATATGAAGAAAGTATTAGATTGTTTAAAGTTATGAACTAATATTGAAGAAAAAAGCTGGTATTCCTCCAGCTTTTTTTCATGATATAATTCAAGCGTAGGACAAGATTTGAAAACGCTGTAAAAAGGGGATTTAATGTATGAATTATGAAGATTTTAAAGAAGTAATTCACGGAAGACGAAGTGTTAGAAAGTTCACAGAACAAGAAGTGTCTACTAATGATATAAAAGAAATAATTGATTGTGCTCGTTATGCACCGAGCGATACGAACTCACAAACGTGGGAATTCTTGGTCATTATGAACCGAGAGAAGATTAAAGAAATTGAACAAATGACATGGGATGCTTTACATAAACTTGCGGCAAAAGCAACAGACAATGGAGCAGAGAAAGCAGGGAAATTACTTACGCGTTCTTTCGGACCATATGCGACAGCTTTCTCTGAGGCACCAGTATTAATCGTATGCTTGGCAACACCATATGAATCAAAGTTTCGTGAAAAGATATTTGATCCCATTGCTTTTGTTCCAGATTCAGTTTGGGAAGAAGAAGGGATTAAGAGTAGCTGTTTAGCGGCACAAAACTTAATGTTAGCTGCACATGCAAAGGGACTTGGTACTTGTCCAATGACAGGGCCAGTATTGCTAGCTCAAGATGAACTGCGTCAATATTTACAAATTGAGCCTGAAAAACAAATAAATATGGTTATTTCACTCGGATTTCCGAAAGATAAGCCAAAAAAACTTCCAAGAAAAGAAGTAGAAGAAATCACAACATTTGTTTTTTAAAGTGCAAAATAAAAAGACATTGGACATATCAATGTCTTTTTATTTTGGAGCGGGTATTATATCGATTTGTTGGGCTAAAATGATAAATAAGAAGGAATTACTATTTATTTCATAAAAAAAATTAATGTTCTATTAAGGAAAGTATGATACATTAATCGTGAGCAAGCTTCTATATGTTCATAAAAGTTTTAAAAGTTGTCTTAAAATTTAAAAGTTATTTTTGTATAATAAATTATAATCAAATGACAGGGGGGATGAATTTTGAAAAAATTCATAATCACTGGATTGTCTGTATTGTTATTAGTAGGTTGCGGTGCTCCACAGGAAAAAGAGGACGCGCAATCAAAACAGGAAGAACAAGTTGTAAACGCAAGTGATGAGAATATGGTTGTATTTCCTGAAGGCGCAATGTCAATTGGAGAAGGGAAAGTAAAAGTTATTACTCCAGATGGTACTTCTGAAAATGGAAATATACCGACTGTATTCATCAAAAAGGATACTTTAATTCAGCAAGTTGAATTAGAACTTTCTAATTTTCAAAGTGATAAAGAAACATTCATATTTGTAGATCAAATGTATACAGATAAACATCAAGTAACTAGTACAACACAGACAACAGTACAATTAAAAGAAAAGACGCTGGAAACAGGTAGTCATACAATTACTGCAGTTCAGTATGAAAACAATGACCCGAAAGGAAAGGTTATTAGTTTTAATCAAGCAACATTTGAGACAAAGCCTGCGTCTTAATCAGAATAAAAAGTACATTACTCAAAAAAGTAGTGTGCTTTTTTGTTTGGATGGAATGGTGTAATAGGGAATAATTTATTTCGTTTTCTAGTATGATTAAGCAGTAAGGAATCACTTGTTACTACTATGATGGAGAAAGAGGTTGAAGGTATGAATCGATATGTTCGTATCTTCTTGATTAGTATAATCATGTCAGTAATTTGGTTTAATATACAAGATGTTAATCAACTTACGTTTAATTATCAAACTTATGACTTGTTAATGGGAAGTATATGTTTTGTCATTGTGTGCCTGTTTTATGATAAACTTTGATTAAGATAAGTTTTACAAGAAAAATGTAGGTATTTCATTTGAAATGTCGAATAGTACATACGATGTCGTAATAACAAATTTTCTATTGTTTACTGTGAAACAGGAGAAGGGGAGATAGTAGTTATGAAACGAGCTCTTATTAATATTGATTATACATATGATTTTGTAGCGGAAAAAGGCGCTTTAACTTGCGGAAAACCAGGTCAAGAAATCGAACAGGAAATTGTACATATAACGAAGCAATATATTGAAAATGGAGATTACGTAGTGTTTGCAATTGATAAACATGAAGAAAATGATGAATATCATCCCGAAGCGAAATTATTCCCTCCTCATAATATAGCAGGTACAAATGGTAGAGACTTATTCGGTGAGTTACAAGAAGTATACGAAACATATAAAAATGCTGAGAATGTATATTATATGGATAAAACGCGATACAGTGCGTTTGCTGGAACAGATTTAGAGATGAAGTTAAGAGAAAGAGGAATAGAAGAAGTTCATCTTGTAGGTGTTTGTACTGATATTTGCGTTCTTCATACAGCAGTAGATGCGTATAATAAAGGATTTAAAATTGTTGTTTATGAAAAGGCAGTTGCATCTTTTAATGCGCAAGGGCATGAATTTGCACTTGGACATTTTAAATCTTGTTTACATGCAGAAGTGAAATGAAAAAGAGGCCTTTAAAAAGGTCTCTTTTTTGCGTTTAAACCGAGACGATATTTTGCTCAATTAATTTTTTTATGAATGGACTAATATTTTGTGGTAGCTCATTTAAATTAAAAAACTGTACATGTAATGATTCGACTCCATCAGCTCTTAGCAAGCCACCTGTAATATCTTTGCAAAGGTAAGCGATTGTTATAGGGTAAAATTCATCTCCGTTCGGTAATTTCACAAAAAATTCTTTACCTGAAAACACACTTACTAGCTGAAGTGTACCAATTTCAATTCCTGTTTCTTCAAGTACTTCTCGTCTTCCAGCTTCTTCTGTTGATTCACCAAGTTCCACAAAACCTCCTGGGACACCCCACATGCCATTTCGCCTTTGTTGTAGTAATATTTGTCCTTGTTCATTGAAAACAGCTACCGCAACGCCTGCTAAATTGAGTGGCCTTGATCCGACAACTTCTCTAAGTTCTTCGATATACCCCATTGTATGTAACCTCCGTAAGGAAAAATAAAAGCATATAAACTATTCGTTATGATATAAATATATTCCTCTTTATAAGGACGAGAGATGTCAAATATCGCATGTGTTATATTTGGTAAAATATACATCAAAAAAGGTCAAATAAAAACTTTGACCTTTTTTGACCAAATGCTATAATAAAGACAGAAAGAGATAATCTTTCATTCATAAATAATAAGGAGGAAAAAAATATGCGTAATTTATTTCCAGAGATAACAAAACGTCAAAATGGTATTTTTGATTTTGGGCCTTCTTTATTAGAAGGGATGACAGATGCTTTTTTTAAACCGATGAACATGGATACCTTTAAAGTAGATGTTCATGAACAATCTGATAAATATACTGTGAAAGCAGATTTACCAGGTTTTCAAAAAGAAAACATTCAAGTTGATTTTGAACAAGATGTATTAACGATTCAAGCAACGAATCATAATGAAGTAGAAGAAAAAAATGAGAACGGCACATATATTCGTAAGGAGCGTTCTATAGGTTCTGTAACTCGACGCTTTAGTTTTAAACAAGTTGAGGGAGAAAATGTTAGAGCAAATTATAAAGATGGCGTACTGACAATTGAATTACCAAAATTGGAAGAAGAAAAAAACAGTAAGACAACAATTAATATCGAATAAAAGAGCTGATGAATTCAGCTCTTTTTTGTACTTAATTAATTCGTTGAAATCGTAATGAGTAGAATAAAGTTTTGATATTAAAAAATTCACTATTAACTCCCCTTAAATTATTAAAAAGGGTATATTTAAAGGAAGAGGAAAAAGAACATCTAGACATACTGTTTAAAGTGAATTAGTAATAGAGTCAAAATACATAGTAAGGGTAGTGGCATTTTTAATTAGGATAATAGATTTCCCTAAAAAAATTAGATGATTATGAATTTTTTATTAGTAAGGAAGTGGTTAAATGAGCTTATTAACGTATACTGAAGAATTTTTTAATTATGTAAGGGAGTTTTTACTTTTAAGATTTTTGCTATTTGCTTTAGTTTTAATCATTATTTCGTTTGTAATAAACCGTATTATTGATTGGTTTTTTAGGAAATCAAGCTTTTTTGATGAAGAGGTAGAGCAGACGATTCAAAGTGTAATTCGATCTATTTTTAGATATATCATTATCATCAGTCTTATCATATATTTAATTAGCCAATTTGTAGATATAAAAAGTATTATTGCAGGTGCAGGGATAGCTGGAGTTGTCATCGGTTTTGCTGCACAACAGATGTTAAAAGATGTTATATTAGGCTTTGCAAGATTAGCGGACAAAGAGTTTCGGGTTGGCGATTTTGTAACTTTTAACGGAACAAATTCAGGAACTATTGAAGAGATTAGTATTCGTTTTATGCAAATACGTGAATGGTCAGGAAAATTACTTACCATCCCACACGGAGAGATTAGAACGATACAAAATTTTAATAAAGGATGGATGCGTGTAATTGAACGCATCACGGTAAGTTATCAGGAAGATCCAACAAGAGTGAAGGAATTGTTAGAAGAAGTATGTGTTATATGCAATGAAAAATTGGATCAAACTCTTTATAGAGTAGAGGATGAGGCTGTTGAACCATTTAAATACGTCGGTGTTACAGACTTAAATCCTAACCTGAAATATGTTGGCTATGAATTTTGTATTACAGGTTTAATAAAGCCAGAAGATTATTTTGAAACTTCTAGACAAGTAAGATTTGAATTAATGTCTATATTCCATAAGAATCAAGTGCAAATGCCGGCAGCGAATATGGTTGTTACTACTGAAAGTTTACAGCATATTCATGGTGGACAATCTTTATCGGACAGCTAAAGAAGAATAATTTCAACAAGGGGTGTAGTTTCGCTGCTAAAGTTTGAAAAAATAATAAAATGATTGAGGAAAAAGAGCTGAAGGAATTTAGCTCTTTTTTATTTATAGAATTTAGAAATTTCTTAATGTTATAATTGTAGTTGGTGATGAGAATGAACTTTGAAGAAAAAGAGATGCATCGTTTAGAAGCATTAAAAGAAATTGCTGAATTATTAAATGAAGCAACAAACTTACAGGATATGTTAGAAAAAGTGTTACATACATTGTTACAAGTTATGAATTTACAAACAGGGTGGATATTCTTTATTGATGAAAGTGGGAAGCACAGCATGCTTGTAGACGAAAATTTACCAGAGGCTCTTACTTGGCAAGAGAAGAAGCCGATGTGTGAAGGAAACTGTTGGTGTGTAGAACGTTTTGTGAATGGGAGATTGGAAAAAGCGACTAATATTATTGAATGTAAGCGAATAGAAGATGCAATTGAATGTAATTGGGGAGAGACAGAAGATGTTACACATCATGCGACAATTCCGCTTAGGTCTGGATCAGAAAAATTCGGTCTACTAAATGTGGCTGCCCCTCATAAGACTCATTTTTCAGAGGAAGAGTTAGCGTTATTAGAATCAATTGCATTTCAAATTGGAACGACAATACAACGTATTCAATTAGTTGAGAAAGAACGTAAATATGTTGTGGTAGCGGAAAGAAATCGACTTGCACGTGATTTACATGATTCAGTAAAACAATTGTTATTTTCTATTATGCTAACAGCAAAAGGTACTTTGAATATGACGCAAGATAGAGAATTGCAAGAGATGTTAAGTTATATTGGAGAATTATCACAAGAAGCATTACAAGAGATGACGCTATTAATTTGGCAATTAAGACCTGAAGGATTAGAGAAAGGATTAGCAGAAGCAATTCAAAATTACGGGAAGTTGTTAGGAGTTCAAGTGGAAGTTCGAATTGATGGGATGGTTTCAATTGGGGATGAAATAGAAGAAGTTTTATGGCGTATTAGCCAAGAGGCGCTACATAATTGTAAAAAGCATGCTTCGTGTGAAAAGGTATATGTTCTTTTAAAAATAGAAAATAACCAGTTATATTTTTACATAGAAGATAATGGAATAGGGTTTATACAAGAGCAAGTAAGGGAGTCAGCACTTGGCCTGAAAAGTATGAAGGAACGTATTCAGTTAATGAAGGGATCGTTTCAAATTATAACAGAGCTGAGAAAGGGTACAAAAATAGAAATTCAATTGCCGATTTGAAGGGGAGAATAAGGTTGAAAATTAAATTGCTATTAGTTGAGGATCATCATATCGTTCGAAGAGGACTTGTATTCTTTTTGAAAACGAGAGAAGAATTTGAAATTATTGGGGAAGCGGAAAATGGCGAAGAGGCATTACATTTCGTGCAAAAAGAAAAACCAGATGTCGTACTAATGGATGTATCAATGCCGAAAATGGATGGAATTGAGGCGACAAAACGTCTAAAGCAATACGATGAGACGATAAAGATACTTATATTAAGTAGTTTTTCAGAGCAAGATTATGTTATACCAGCACTTGAAGCTGGAGCAGATGGTTATCAATTAAAAGAAGTACAACCTGAGCAACTTGTCGCTTCTATTATTGCAGTACATCAAGGAAATGCAAATTTTCACCCGAAAGTAACACCTGCATTAATGGGGCGTTCCACAGTAAAGAAGGAAATAGAAAATCCTTTTTCAATGTTAACGAAAAGAGAGCAAGAGGTACTTCGTGAAATTGCGAAAGGAAGAAGCAACAAGGAGATTGCAGCAGAACTTCATATTACAGAACAAACTGTGAAAACACACGTTTCAAACGTTTTAGCTAAATTGGAAGTGGATGATCGTACGCAAGCCGCATTATACGCAGTGAAACATGGGGAGAATTATTCATAAGTATGAATAATTCTGTTATATCGTATGACAGAATACATAGGAGCAATTAAAATTTATAGTAATCCCTAATATAGGTTTTTCTTCTTTCAATAATTAGGTACAATAAAGTGAAACTCTAATCAGTGGGGGACCATCCCCACTGATAATTAGTTAAACTAATCGATTTTTACAGGATAAAGCTACGATGGAAGGGGAGGATATGCTATGCCTGGTACAAGAAGTGGGATTGGAAAGATTCAGGCTTCGTTAAATGGTTTATCACCGAAATTGCGAAGTATTGCCGAACATATTTTGAAACATCCACAAGATGTTGTACATAAATCTATTACAGAATTAGCTGAAGTTACGAATAGTTCCGAAGCTACGATATTCCGCTTATGTAAACACCTTGGTTTGCAAGGTTTTCAAGATTTAAAGATTACATTAGCCCGTGAAATTGTACATACACCAATGCAAAATATTCATGAAGAGGTATCAGCAGAAGATAGTATGGTAACTGTTGCTAAAAAAGTTTTTCATTCGCATATTACAGGACTGCAAGATACTTTACATTTGCTAAATGAAACAGCACTTGAGCAGGCTGTACGAGCCTTGCAAGAAGCAAGTCGAATTGAGTTTTATGGAAATGGTGGCTCTGGTATTATTGCGATGGATGCGTATCATAAGTTTATGAGAACGGGTATTTCTTGTATCGCTCATACTGATTCGCATTTTCAAATTATGGGAGCAGGTTTACTCTCGAAAAATTCAGTTGTTATTGGCATTTCTCACTCTGGTAGCAATAAAGGATTACTTGAAGCATTAGAAGTAGCGAAAGCAAGAGGGGCCAAAATTATTGCGATTACGAGCTATAAGAAATCAGCATTAAGTCAACTTGCTGATATAACGTTATATACATCAACACGTGAGACTGAGTTCCGCACAGAAGCAAGTTCATCACGATTAGCACAGTTAAGCTTATTAGATACTTTGTATGTAGGGTTGTCGTTGCAGCGACAAGAGGAAACGCTAAAAAATTTACAAAGTATACGTGAAACGATTTCGATGAAGCGAATATAAAAAAAGCTCTTCAAATGAAGAGCTTTCAGACTGTAGACAAACTATTTTTGGAGAGTTCAGATGCTAAAAAAATAGTTTGTCTCTTGTTTTATTGATAATTTATCCAATGACATTTATACGTAGTGCTTTCTATATTACAATTTACTATAAGCGAGGAAGGTGTCTTATGAAAATATCCGTTTATGTTGCAAGTGCATTTAGCAAGGATAATAAAGGTGGAAATAAAGCAGGAGTGGTATTTATAGAGAATACATTGACTACTACTCAAAAAATGGAAATAGCCAAACGACTGGGCTATGCGGAAACCGCATTTATATCAGAATCTGAAATTGCTGATTATAAATTTGAGTATTTTACACCAAAAGAAGAAGTTGATTTATGTGGTCATGCCACAATCGGCTCTTTCACGATACTGATGCATTTAAATAAAATTTTCAAGAATCGCTATACGATTGAAACGAACAGCGGTGTTCTTGCTATTACCATAAAAGATGACATTATATTCATGGAACAAAACAAACCGATATTCTATGATGTTGTATCTCCAAACGAGTTCATCGACTGTTTTGACATTAAAGATATAGGCAATAATTACCCAATTCAAATTGTCTCCACGGGCTTAAAAGATATTTTAATTCCTATAAAAAGCGAAACACAATTACATACACTGCAACCTAACTTTGAAAAAATTAAAGAAATCAGCAAGTATTATAATGTTGTCGGGATGCATCTATACACTTTTAATGACAATCGAATTATATGCAGAAATTTTGCTCCACTATACGATATCAATGAAGAAGCAGCGACTGGAACTTCAAACGGTGCATTAGCTTGCTACCTTTATGAACAGCACTACTTGCAAAAAGAAGTTTATGTATTTGAACAAGGTTATTCTTTACACTCGCCTTCTGAAATATTAGTTAAATTAGCAACCAATAGCAAAAATAAAATAGAAAAAGTTTATGTTGGTGGCAAAGGCTATTACTGTGAAACTAAGTGTTTAAATGTAGAAAATATTGAGTGAAGAGCTTTTTTTATCAATGAGAAGTTTGTTAATTTATTTTCTTTTCTTTTCTTTTAGAAATGTATGACTTACTTATAGTCAGTGATAAACTCTCATTTTTTAAAATTTAAAATAAAGACCGATTTGTGTAATAATTCAAGTATTGTTCATAATTTCACAAACTGTTTATGAAGTGTCATGTTATGATGAAGATGTAATGATGATTGAACACTTAAATTTGGTACAATAACTAGCCAAAGTAGTGAGGAAAGTAGTTGTGAGATAAACTCATTAAAACGCTAAAACACTAAAGGGGAGATCACATATGAAAGCGGTAGTGGTTAATAAAAACAGCAAAGCAAACATCGAAGTGATTGAAAAAGAATTACGTCCGTTACGCTCAGGCGAAGCGTTAGTAGATGTAGAGTATTGTGGAGTTTGCCACACTGATTTACACGTTGCGAATCATGATTTTGGTAACACTGATGGCCGTATTCTTGGTCATGAGGGTGTAGGTATTGTTACGAAAATAGCTGATGATGTTACTTCACTAAACATAGGTGATCGTGTAAGTATTGCATGGATGTTCCAATCTTGTGGACGTTGTGAATATTGCGTAACTGGTAGAGAAACATTTTGCCGTGAAGTTAAAAACGCTGGTTATTCAGTAGATGGTGGTATGGCTGAACAATGTATCGTTACAGCTGATTATGCAGTGAAAGTACCAGAAGGATTAGATCCTGCTCAAGCATCATCCATTACATGTGCTGGTGTAACTACATATAAAGCTATTAAAGTATCAGATATTAAACCTGGTCAACCTATTGTAATCTATGGCTGCGGTGGATTAGGTAACTTAGCTATCCAATATGCTAAAAATGTATTTGGTGCAAAGGTAATCGCAGTAGACATTAATGACGACAAATTAGCCTTAGCGAAAGAAGTTGGTGCTGATATGACTATCAATCCAATTTCTCAAGGTCCTGCTGATAAAATTGTTCAGGAGGAGTTTGGTGGCGCTTATGCGGCTGTAGTAACAGCAGTCTCTAAAGTAGCCTTTAACTCAGCAGTTGATGCAGTACGTGCTTGCGGTAAAGTAGTTGCAGTAGGGCTACCAGTAGAAACTATGGATTTAAACATTCCACGACTTGTACTGGATGGAATTGAAGTAGTTGGTTCTCTAGTCGGTACTCGTAAGGACTTAGAAGAGGCATTTATGTTCGGGGCAGAAGGAAAAGTAGTGCCGGTTGTTCAAACTTGTTCTCTAGATAAAGTACAAAATGTATTCGAAGAAATGGAACAAGGTAGAATTCAAGGGCGCATGGTAATTGATTTTAAACAGCATAATTGTAATTGCAAATAATTCACTTTAAATATAAAAAGCATGAGTCTAGCAAAGGACATGTAAAAAAGTTAGACGGCATAAAAAGATGATCCCTGTATTCAATAGGGATCATCTTCTTTATATTCCACTAATACCAATACCAATGCCGATTAACGAGGAATGATTAAAGGTTCACTTTATTTGCAAACGAAAAAGAATCTTTATGTTTAACAAATTTTTTATGATCTGGAACGGTTTGAATTGCTGCAATTTGCGAATCTCTTGCTTTCAGTGCATCTTGAATCCCGATGGTCATAAGCTTAATAAATAGAATCGTAATAAAGAATGAAGCGAGAGTATAAAAAATAATCCACCATGAAAGATTCATTTCATTACGATTTAATCCAATAAGGCCTGCCCAATCATTAGATAGAGAAACAGGTTTGAGCACTCCGTCATAGAGTTCACGCATTTGTATCCCGCCAATTACAATGTTAAGCAACGCTAAATGGATAACGAGTATGAGTGTTTGGACGATATGTTCCATAAATAATACAAATAAGCGGTCAAGTAATAAGACTCGTAAGTGTTTTTTGATAATATGAAAACGGCTAGCACCCAGTAATTGTGAACTTAAGATGTAATCTCGTTTCATAAATTCATCAACTTCTGAGGATATGTATAAAGAAAGTGTAGGTAGAGCGACGAAAATAAGTACGAGTACTTGATAAAACGTAAATGAAACATTTGGATCTACCCCATCAGCATTTGATGTGATTACAATATTAACGGGCGTGATGAGTATGAATGCGATAAATAGAGTTGGAATATAATAAAAAACTTCTGAGCATGACTGGAAAAATCCCTTGAGTTTTGGAGCAAATAAACTTAAGAGGATTCCTATACATGTTCCGCATAAAATTCGAAAGAAGCTAATTGCCACGGCTAATAAAATAGTGAATTTTGCTCCTTCTACAATTTGTAAGAAAACAGACTCTCCAAAACGATCAGATCCAAAAGGTGGAATTAACGATGGCGGAAAGGGAGCCTTTCCAAGTAATTCGTTATTTTCATTGTAAAGTAACTGAGGAGGTTTTGGGATGTTATCTTTAAAGAACCAACTATAAATAAAACTAGCTGAAATAAGTATGAATAAATAAGTAAAGCCGATTAAAAAGCGTTTTGATTTCCAAATAGATTTCATAATGATACTCCTTTCAATTGCTTTTTCCATCTATTCATCATGAATGAGATTATTTGGAAAATGGCGTAAAACGGTAAAATAATCATAACAAGTATGATAAATGCAGCTGGAGGTGAAACAAACGCCTTATTAAATAAAAATTGAATAATGCCTTCCATATTAAAAACAAATTCTAAAATGAATAAATTAGAAAGTAAGAAAACAAAAATCGTTTTTAAATGGTGGAAGAAGTGGATAGATATATTTTTGAATAAATGAATGCATAGTATATAACTTGATGAAAGGCCTTTTCCATATGCAACCTCTACGTAATGTTTTCCTTGTTCTTCTTTTATGTATAACACCATCATCCGAAACATTTGTAATGTAGGTAAGACAGCTAATGATAAAATAGGGAGTAAATAAGCTCGATTTTCATTAAAAGAAATAATAGTGACAGGAGATTCCCCGAATTTCTGAAGTACCCATATGAAAAATATTTGCAAACAAATCATCATCATCATATCAGGGACAGCTTCTAATATGAACACAATTCGGTTTATCCATTTTTTTATATAATCTTTTGCTAAAAAATAAAAAAATGCCATGCTAGATGATAAAAAGAGAGCAAGAAAAAAGGCTGAAAATAATATAGTAAATGAATATAGGTAAGGTTCTAAAACAGTTGGAAATAATGGTGTTTTTTTGAAATGGCCAAACTTCGGGTCGGATCCTATAATCACTAATGATTCAGGGGAGAAGACCTGTTTTAACATGGTAACGATCTGATTAAAAAAATAAATTGGTTGAAAGGTAAATCCTTGTTGAGTGATAAATAAATAAGGTAAATTTAATAATAGTAAGAGTGATAAAAGAATTGATGAAAGCTTAATTGTGAATTGAGATATTGTATTTAACATTAAATCCCTCCGACATCTTTTTACAACATTATACAATAAATTCTATATTATTGTTTTATTTTTCTGAAAAATAAAAATACTGTTGAATTTTATAGTATGCAAGATATATTTACAAGATAAAAAAGTAATAGTAGGGGCCGCGCTCTATTTTTATCAAGACAAAAGGACTAGTGAACTTAAAACAATAAACAAGAGCAAAATGCACAGAATTTTCATTCTGCGGGTAGTTACTTTTCTTGGCTTGATAGCGATATTACGTGACCGCTAAAAATGAATATTGCTTTTCAACTCTTTCTTCATGCAAATGAGTAGAACGTGTGGAGGACTATGTATGTGTTGTTAATGAGAGGAAAGAGTGTATTGCGTAACGAATATAACGTAATTTTACCGCAAGGAGTAGCTAAATTTAGTGTATAAGTGAAATGGAATGAGTAGATTTATTTTTTTGTATGAAAAAAATTTTCTTTTTATAACTTGATAAATGAAAAAATATTTTATATACTAATTCATGTAAACGGTTTACTAAATCGTATTTTGCTAGAAATGAAGGGAAGATTCGCATGGAAACAAGGGGGAGAGTAATCGGGATTGATATCGGTACCACAAGTACGAAAACGGTTGTGTTCACAGAAAAAGGAAAAGTCATTGCATCACATGCAATCGATTACCCAATTATTCAACCGAACGTCGGATGGGCTGAGCAAGATCCTGATGTAATATGTGCCGCTGTATACAAAAGTGTAAGCGTTGCCATTGAAAAGGGTAATGTATTACCAGAAGATATTTCTTCAATCGGTATTAGTACAGCTATGCACGCATTAATTGCAGTAGATGAAAATGGTGCGCCATTAACGCGTTCTATCATTTGGGCAGATAATCGAAGTACGAAGCAATCAGAAAAATTATTACAACAAATGAATGGGCATGAAATTTATAGACGTACAGGTACACCAATTCATCCGATGTCACCACTTTCTAAATTGTTATGGATGAAAGAAGAGGAACCAGAGTTATATACAAGTGCTTATAAATTCATTTCCATTAAAGAGTATGTGATTTACCAATTATTTTCACGCTACGTAGTTGATTATTCGATTGCTTCTGCTACGGGGTTATTTAATTTAGAAACATTAAACTGGGATGAAGATGTTTTAACTATGTTACATATGTCACCAGAACAATTATCAACCCCTGTACCAACTACATATATTTTATCAGGTATGAAGCCAGAATTAGCACAGAAGATGGGGATAAGTGCAGAGACACCAATTGTCATAGGAGCAAGTGATGGGGTTCTTGCAAATGTAGGAGTTGGGGCGATATCGCCGGGTGCGGCTGCAATTACCATTGGAACGAGTGGTGCGGTTCGAACAATCTCATCAAATATAAATACAGATGAGAAAGGGAGAACGTTTTGTTACGCATTAACAGATGAGCACTGGGTAATCGGTGGTCCAACGAATAACGGCGGAATATTACTGAGATGGTTACGTGATGAATTTGGTAGTCCAGAGCAAGAAGTAGCAAGAAAGCTCGGAATTGATCCTTATGATTTATTAATTAAATATGCAGAAAGCGTACCAGCTGGAGCGGATGGGCTATTGTTCTTACCTTTCTTATCTGGAGAACGCGCACCTTACTGGAATGCAAATGCTCGTGGTACATTCTTTGGAATCAATCTTCAACATAAGCGAGAACATTTTATACGTGCAGTGATGGAAGGTGTTTGTATGAGTGTATATTCAGTAGCACTCGCAATTAGAGATTGTACAGGGCCACTTACTGAAATACGAGTTTCAGGAGGGTTTGCGAAATCTGCATTTTGGAGACAAATGTTGTCCGATATGATGGGGAAAGAATTGCTTGTACCTGAAAGTCATGAAGCATCTGCGCTTGGGGCAGCGGCAGTTGCTTTATATGCTGTAGGAAAAATTGATTCTCTTGAAGAGGTAAAGGATTGGATTGATATTGTTCATCACCATGTACCGAATAAAGAAAATACGGCTATATATTTAGAAATGTTTTATATGTATGAACGACTTTACAATCGCTTGAAAGAAGAATTTGATTGTATAGCTGCTTTCCAACGTAAACAATAGGGGGATTGGGAGAAATGGTAGTTGGGATCGTACTAGCGGCAGTTGTCATACTACTTTTACTTATTACGGTAGTAAAATGGCATCCATTTGTCGCATTAATTTTAACAGCAATTGGTGTAGGATTAGCAATGGGAATGCCTTTAATTGGAACTTCACCAAAAGATCCAGGAATTATTGATTCTATTAAACTAGGGCTTGGTAATACGTTAGGATTTTTAGCAATAGTTTTAGCACTAGGAACGATGCTTGGAAAAATGATGGCCGAATCTGGTGGTGCTGAACGTATCGCTAACACATTAATTAATCGTTTTGGGAAGAAACGAGTTCACTGGGCGATGATGTTCGTTGCATTTTTAGTAGGGATTCCGGTATTTTTCCAAGTTGGATTTGTACTATTAATTCCGTTAGTATTTACAATTGCGTTAGAAACTGGGGTATCGCTTATTACAATTGGTATTCCGCTAGTAGCAGGACTGTCAGTCGTACACGGACTTGTTCCACCGCACCCAGCGGCAATGGCGGCAGTTGGTATTTTTAAAGCAGATGTAGGGAAGACAATTTTATATGCATTAATTGTCGGACTTCCAACTGCAATCATATCAGGTCCACTTTACGGGAAATGGATTGGAGCTCGTATACATAAGGAAGTACCGTTAGATATAGCGGAGCAATTTGTTGAAAAAGATAATAAAAAAGAGCTTCCTAGCTTTGGGAATACATTGTTTACAATTTTACTTCCAGTATTTCTTATGCTTGGTGCATCAATAGCGGAAGTTGCATTAAATAAAACGAGTCAACTAGCACAAGTATTACACTTTACTGGAGATCCGATTGTGGCTTTATTAATTGCAACTATTTACTCTTTCTTTAGTCTTGGATATGCAAAAGGTTTCTCAAAAGATAAAGTATTACAATTTACAAATGATTGCCTTGGGCCAATTGCAAACATATTGTTAGTGATTGGTGCAGGCGGCGCATTTAATAAAGTACTATTAGATTCTGGAATTGGAACGACAATTGCAGATATGGCGAAAGAATCGCATATTTCACCGATATTATTAGGGTGGGGAATTGCGGCACTAATCCGAATCGCAACTGGATCGGCAACTGTTTCTATGATGACAGCAGCTGGTATTGTTGCACCGATTGCAGCAAGTACACCAGGTGTAAATGTTGAATTATTAGCACTTGCAACAGGTGCAGGATCATTAATTTTATCACACGTGAATGATTCAGGATTTTGGATGATTAAAGAGTATTTCGGAATGACTGTGAAAGAAACATTATTAACATGGACTGCAATGGAGACTATATTATCTGTAGTAGCACTTGGGCTAATTTCGATATTAAATATATTTGTATAGAATAGGAGATTGATTAATATGAAACTAGGTTTAATTGGATTAGGAAAAATGGGATTCCCATTAGCTGAACACTTACATGAAGACAAGCATGAAGTAGTTGTATACGATGTAAATAAAGAGCTTGTTGAAAAGGCAGGAAAACTAGGAATTACTGCACGTCATACATTAAAAGAAATGATCGCTGAACTAGAAGCTCCTCGTACAATTTGGGTAATGGTGCCTGCAGGAGAAGTTGTAGAGTCAGTACTAAAAGATGTATATCCGTTATTAGATGAAGGTGATATCGTTATTGAAGGCGGAAATTCATTCTATAAAGATACGTTACGCCGTGCTGAAGAAGCAAAAAGCTTCGGATTACATTATGTAGATATCGGTACATCAGGCGGTGTAGAAGGAGCTAGATACGGTGCTTGCTTAATGGTTGGTGGAGAAAAAGAAATTTACGACCAATTAGAACCTTTATTTAAAGATTTAGCAGTAGAAAATGGCTATTCTTATGCTGGCCGTGTTGGTAGTGGTCATTTCTTAAAAATGGTTCATAACGGTATTGAGTACGGCATGATGCAAGCAATCGCTGAAGGATTTGAAGTACTAGATAAGAGTGACTTTGATTTCAATTATGAAGATGTTGCAAAAGTATGGGCGAACGGATCAGTTATCCGTGGTTGGTTAATGGACTTAACTGAAAAAGCATTTGCAGAAGATCCAAAACTAGATGGCATTAAAGGTGTAATGAACTCTTCAGGAGAAGGAAAATGGACTGTTGAAACTGCACTTGAACTTCAAGCTGCAGCACCAGTTATCGCTATGTCATTATTTATGCGCTATCGTTCTCAGGAAGATGATACATTCCATGGAAAAGTAGTTTCAGCACTACGTAATCAGTTCGGTGGACATGAAGTTGTAAAAAAATAAGGATGTTTTTGAAAAGAAACTTGTGCATAAGCGCAAGTTTCTTTTTTATAGTTTAAGAAATTACTAATTTAAAAATACCAATCAATCATCGTTTTTTTGTCACAAATGACAGCTTCAACATTCATTGATTGAACAATATATTCTATATTTTCTTCTTTAGCTAATAATAAAGTTATAAAGGAATCAAATATACTCATAAACGCATACTCATTGTCTTCGCCAGTAATAATTAACTCATTATTGCTAATGTCCCAAATATCTAATGGAGTAGTATTATTTACCTTTAATAATCCGTTTGTATCAAGAATTGGTTCAGAGAAATATAGATTTTTTGCACCTTTAGAACCGAGGAGTTTAAGTAATTTATGTAATAAAAATATAGACGTATAATCTTCTGTTGGATAATAAAGATCTTTTTTAAAGTTTGAATGTAGCTTTTCAGCTAAATCCTCTCTTTTATATTCTTCTGTAAAGGCACTAATGGAAGTCAACATGGCCATTGCTAATTCTGCGTATGAATGTAATCCACTATAAGACATCATTTCCTTCCAAGAAACGGATTTCCCATTATGAATGATTTCTTCAGCGCTAGGATAGATGTGCTCATATGGGCTTTTTCTCACGGACTTTTCCCATCCTAAAGGCATTTGGACAAAAGGATGTAGCAATATAGCTGCAGATTTAAAGTTGCTTGGTAGTTGTTCTAAAATTGTTGATTTGTCATCTAGCCAAATGTAATCCAACAAAATATAACCTCCTCTTAGACTTTGAAATGTACGGATTCCCATATTATATTTTTTTGTATTGATTGTATCAAATATAAAGCGAAGTATGAAATATGTCCCAACATAAAAGTAAGAATAAATAAAATGAAGTTTTCATAAATAGTAAAAGGGTGCTTATGTCATCAGTATAGCTAAGAAATGTTGTTACATATAAGAAGAGCGTGTTAATAAAATATGAGGTGGTTAAATGGGAAATGAGCAAGTGAAGTCTGTAAAGGAAGAAAAAAAGTTATGTCTTTGTATGATCGTCAAAAATGAGTCTAGAATTATGGAAAGATGTTTAAATGCAACAAAATCAATTGTAGATTTTGTTTCTATTTGTGATACTGGATCGACGGATAATACGCCTGAAATTATTGAAAATTGGTGTAAGGAAAATAAGATACCTGGAACGGTTCATCATGAGCCGTTTAAAAACTTTGGTTATAACAGAAGCTTAGCTGTTTCATTAGCGCAAAAAACATATCCAGAAGCGGATTATTTATTAATATTAGATGCAGATATGATTTTAGAGGTTGATCCGAATTTCGATAAAAAGAGCTTAACGGAAGATCATTATCTTACATTGCAATATGATGTTCATATTAAATATTGGCTTACACGTCTTTTGAAAGCTTCTTTACCATGGAAATCTGTCGGTGTTACTCATGAGTATTGGGATATAGATCGTTCAAAAGTTGGAGTGAATTACAATACGAGGGTAGATCGGTTAGAGACTCTTGTCGTGAATGACCCTGGAGATGGCGGGAGTAAAGCTGATAAATTTGAAAGAGATGAGAGGTTGTTATTACAAGGAATAAACGACCCAGAAACAACGCCGGATTTGCATATAAGATATTTATTTTATTTAGCGCAGACTTATTTTCATTTAAGTCAATTTGAAGATTCGATTAAATGGTATAAAAAGCGAGTGGAAGCAGGGGGATGGGTTGAAGAGGTATTCTATTCGTTATTGCGAATAGGATTTTGTTATGAGCAGTTAGCAAATCGTTCAGCAAATAAACAAAATGAAGTGACAGATGCTGATGAAAAAGAGAATGTTAAAGGGCAAGAAGAGCAATATTTAGCATTAGCTGTTTTTTATTTTCAAAAAGCGTGGGAATATAGACCAACTCGGGCTGAACCATTATATCAACTTGCAAGGTTGTATCGATTACGATCTCAAAACAATATTGCTTTGATGTATGCTCTGCAAGGGAAGGAAATTCCTTTTCCAAAGGATGATCTTCTATTTGTAGATTATCATGTGTATGATTACTTATTTGATTATGAAATTTCTATTAGTGCTTTCTATATACCTCATAAAAAACATTTAGGGGCCGTGTCGCAAAAGTATTTGGAATCGATTAAAGAAGAGATTCCATTTCATATAGCAAATGTAGTAGAGAATAATGCGAAATTTTATTAAATACATTTTCGGTTAAAGGAGTAGTGGAGTAATCATGGAATTAATGCGATGGGCGATTGAACTAGGAGAATCGGTGCATGGAAATACGTATGAAGAATTGATGCCACTACTAGACTATTATTATGATCGTGATCATTTAAAAGCGTATTGTATCGCAAATCTTCTTTTAAACATGGATGTATTAGATGAGGACCGGGAAAGAATCGAATTAAGGAGATGCATCGCTGCTTATTATGCTGGATTATATAAAGTAGCAAGAAAACATGCAAATGAGTTGGTACTTAAACATCCGGATGTAGATTTATATAAAAATAATTTGAAATTAATGGAAGCTTATTTGAATAAAGAATATGATTATTGTCTTTTTATATGCCCAAAGACATACGGTAGTTTCATAGATGTTGCGCGAGCTTTAAAGTGGCGGTTGGAGCAGGAGGGAAATACAGTAATTATATCAGAAACAATACTGGAAAATGTAAAGAATACAGTTGTTTTTGGAGCACATACATACGCATATAACCCGAATCTTCTTCCGAAAGATGCAATTATTTATAATTTAGAACAGCTATACGAAGGAAGTCCATATGCGCACCCCCTTTATTTAATATTATTAAAAGATAGAGTGATTTGGGATTATAGTAAACAAAATATAGAATGGCTAAAACAAAAAGGGGTAGGAAAAGAAATAAAACATGTAGAAATGAGCTATGCTCCAACTTTGGAAATAAAAAAAGATGCATTTGAAGATGAGATTACTGAAGATATTGATATTCTGTTTATAGGTGCTCTTAATCCGAGGCGGCAAGCTATTTTTGATCATCTAAAAGCGATTGCCCCGAATTTAAATATAGTTTTTAAAAATAATGCGTGGGGAATTGTTAGAAATGAATTGATTGCTAGAGCTAAAATTATATTAAATATTCATTTTTACTTATCAGGAATTCTTGAAACACCTCGCGTGTCTTATGCAGTCGCAAATAAGAAATTTATTATTTCCGAAAATAGTAATCCAGAAGATGAGGTAGAGTGGCCGGGAATTGTATTTACTCCGTACGAAAAAATAATTGAAAACGTAATGAAATATATAGAATTACCAGAAGAACGGAAAAAATTAGCAGGAAAAGCATATAATCATTTTGAAGTAAATGAAAGTTTAGGTACATTGAGTCTGAGAGATGAAACAAAGTAATTGTGCGAAACTCATACGAAAGTATGAGTTCTTTTTTGTTTATCATACTATTTTATGAAACAAGTTAACTCTTTATATTGTGTTTTGTATAGAAATTTCTGATAATATATAAGTAGAACTTGAAAACAAAGGGGAGAAATAATCATGAAACTAGTCGTTATTAACGGTACACCAAGAAAATTTGGTAGAACTCGCGTGGTGGCAAAATATATTGCGGATCAATTTGAAGGGGAATTATATGATTTAGCAATTGAGGAGTTACCTTTATACAATGGAGAAGAGTCACAACGTGATTTAGAGGCAGTAAAAAAATTGAAAACGTTAGTGAAAGCTGCGGATGGGGTTATATTATGTACACCAGAATATCATAATGCGATGAGCGGTGCGCTGAAAAACTCTTTAGATTACTTAAGTAGTAGTGAATTTATTCATAAACCAGTTGCGTTGTTAGCGGTTGCTGGTGGCGGTAAAGGTGGAATAAATGCATTAAACAGCATGCGAACGGTCGCTAGAGGTGTTTATGCAAATGCCATTCCAAAACAAGTTGTGCTTGATGGATTACATGTGCAAGATGGTGAACTTGGGGAAGATGCCAAACCATTAATTCATGATGTAGTTAAAGAATTAAAAGCATATATGAGCGTATATAAAGAGGTGAAAAAGCAACTAGGAGTGGAGTGATATGTCCTCACTTTATCATGATTCTCGCTTGTATTACATTCTAGGGGCCAATAGTCTATCTGCTATTGGTTCCGGAATTGTTATGATAACGATTCCGTGGCTGTTAATTAAAGAGAGTGGAGGAGAGACAACGTTTGGTTATGTTTCTATCATTGCAACCCTCATTATGTTTTTATTAACACCATTCATTGGGCAAAGTATTGATCGTTTTTCAAGAAAATCTTTATTGCTATGTAACGAAGGAATCGGAATTGCCGTAATTGGAATAATGGTTATATGGGGATTTGCGGGGCAACCTTATCATTCTATTCACTATATTCTTATTTATATAGCCGGATCATTCTACTATTTATTATTTTATCCTACAATATTTGCGTTCAACCAAGAGATATTTCAAGCGGAACATTATAAAAGTTTAAGTGGAACGATGGAAATACAAGGACAGTTAACACAAGTTATTTCTGGAGCGGCCGCGAGCTTCTTAATTGAAATTGTATCTTTGAAGTGGATTTTGTTAGTAGACATGTTAACTTTTGCTGGAGCATTTTTTCTTTTCTTATGTATACCGTACGTAAAGAAAAAAGAAGTGAAAAGAAAAATAACATTTAAGAAGCAATTATTTAAAGGAATTCACTTTATGAAAAAACGTCCTAAGCTCTTTTGGTTCTTACTGGCCACTTATATGCCGTTTATAGGTGTTATGATGGCAAATTATTTAATACCAGTTTATATTTCGGATATACTTAAAGCCAATGCCTCTGTATACGCAATAGAGGGGATGATGTACGGTGTTGGAGCGGTTGTTGCAGGAATCTGTATTCCACTCATAATGAAATATGTAAAAACAGAAGTTTCAATCGTTATGACGATGTTCATTTATGTAATTTCAATTACCGTAATGATTATTGAACCTTCCGTAATTTTCTTATATGGACTTGCAATTTTTCATGCAGTTGGAAATGCGGGTACAAGAGTGGCGAGAAATGTATTGATGATGGAGGAAATTCCAAACGAAGTAATGGGACGTGTAGACAGCTTATTTCGCCTAATTGGTACTGGAATACGAATTGTATTATTAATGCTGTTTACAGCGGGTGTATCTAAAGCCGGAGTAATGCTTCCGTTTTACGTATTAAGCTGCATATTGATCTTCTCATTAGGAATCGCTATTTATTATGTACTATCACAACGTAAAGTAGCGGCGAATGTTTCTAATAAATCAATCGTTTAAAAAAACACTTCTGCCGCCCTTTCTTTTTCTGTATAATAAAAAGAAAGGGAGTGCAAACTTATTTATGAACAAATGGATCTTTCTTATCATTTTATTATTACCGCCACTATATATCATTTATATGACGTTTAGAATGAACAAAGTTGCTCGTGAAAAGTTGAGCTATCACTCTCCGTACGTTCTTATACTGGGTGCAAAGTTATTTGGAGATAGACCGTCTTTATCTCTTCAAAATCGTTTGGATGTAGCGTTGGAGTATTTATTTTCCCATCCTGAATCGAAAGTAATTGTTTCAGGTGGTCAAGGAGAAGATGAAGATATACCGGAAGCTCACAGCATGAGAAACTATTTAATGGTACACGGTATAGATGAGAGTCGTATTTTAATAGAAGATCAATCTACAAATACGTATGAAAACTTAAAGTTTAGTATGGATTTATATAATGTGAAACATGCAGTAGTTGTAAGTAATACGTATCATTTATATCGAACGAAAATAATTGCAAAGCGTTTAGGCATGAAGATGGAGGCATTAGCTGCTGAAACACCAATTCGTTCTAAGAGAAAAATGTATGTTCGCGAATATGCTGCTATTATGAAAACAATATTGTTCGACCGTTAGAGCTCAAATGCGAGCTCTTTTTTAATTTAAAAGCGTATCATTTGAAATGAATGCCATATTCCATCAAAATAAAGGAAACAACAGTAAAGGAGTTGTGTTTGTGATTCAATTTAATCATGTGTCAAAATCGTATGAAGATGGCACGAAAGCAGTGGATTCATTGCATTTAGAAATTAAAAAGGGAGAATTTTTCGTTCTCATCGGTCCGAGTGGTTGCGGGAAAACAACGACAATGAAGATGATTAATCGTTTAATCGAAACGACTGAAGGATCGATTTTAATCGATGGAAAAGATATTCAACAATATAATATAAACGAATTACGTTGGGATATAGGATATGTGTTGCAACAGATTGCATTGTTTCCTCATATGACAATCGCTGAAAATATTGCAGTTGTTCCTGAAATGAGGCAATTTAGCAAAAAGGAAATAAAAGCACGCGTCGATGACTTGTTACATATGGTTGGATTAGATCCGGATATATATCGAGATCGTATGCCTGATGAATTGTCAGGAGGACAAAAACAACGTGTCGGTGTCGTGCGAGCATTAGCCGCAAACCCGAAAATCGTTCTTATGGATGAACCATTTAGTGCGTTAGATCCATTAAGTAGGGAACAGCTTCAGAAGGATATTGTACAGTTGCAAAAAAAGATTCAAAAAACAATCGTGTTCGTAACACATGATATGCAAGAAGCATTATCACTTGGAGATCGCATTTGTATTATGAAAGAAGGAAAAGTTGTTCAACTAGATACACCAGAAGGAATTATACATAATCCGAAAAATGAATTTGTAGAGGAGTTCATTGGAAATCGTGGACGAACTTGGTATGAGGAGAAAAGTGTAGCAGATGTATTGCCGCTTGATCAAAGTGTGCAATTAGAAGGGCAGGCACTATCATTACATTCTTCTTTACAAGAAGCGTTAGTTCGTGTGCGTGATGAGGAGATCGTTCCAGTTGAAGAAAACGGTCAATATATTGGAGCGTTAACAAGTCGTCATATCGTCAATTACATTGTTGAACAAATGAAGGAAAGAGGCTAAACAGTGACTAATTTTATACAAACGTTCCAAGAACGAAAAATAGAATTACTAACTGCATTAAGTGAGCATTTACAAATATCGCTTATTTCATTATTTTTTGCAGTAATTATAGCGGTGCCACTTGGCATTTTATTAACAAGAAAAGAACGAATGGCTGAATTTATAATAGGAACTTCTGCAGTAATGCAGACAGTGCCATCACTTGCATTACTCGGACTATTAATTCCGTTAGTAGGAATCGGAAAACTTCCAGCGATTATTGCATTAGTTGTGTATGCACTATTACCTATTTTACGAAATACATATACAGGAATAAGGGAATTAGATGAATCTCTAATAGAAGCCGCGAAAGCTATGGGGATGAATAGTTGGAGAAGATTGTGGAAGGTAGAACTTCCTCTTGCATTGCCTATCATTATGGCCGGTATTCGTACAGCGATGGTATTAATTGTTGGAACGGCTACATTAGCAGCTCTCATTGGTGCTGGTGGGCTCGGTAAGCTTATATTATTAGGCATAGATCGAAATGATCATGCACTTATCATTTTAGGGGCCGTACCAGCCGCGTTACTCGCTTTATTCTTTGATATAGTACTTCGCATACTTGAACGACCGAAACGCTCTTCTAAGCGTGTTATATTGACGATATGTATTGTTTGGATAATGATTGCTTCTCCATTTCTTTGGAGTACAGAAAAGAAAGATATTGTTATTGCGGGCAAACTTGGATCAGAACCTGAAATTTTAATTCAAATGTATAAGCAGCTTATTGAACAAGATACCGATTTAAACGTACAATTAAAACCAGGTCTTGGAAAAACAGCATTTGTATTTGAAGCGTTGAAATCCGGGGAAGTAGATATATACCCAGAATTTTCAGGAACAGCTTTATCTACTTTCGTGAAAGAAGAACCAAAGAGCACAAATCGTGATGAAGTATATGATCAGGCTCGCATTGGAATGGAAAAGAAATATAATATGGTTATGTTGAAGCCAATGGAGTATAACAATACATATGCACTAGCCATGCCGAAAAAAATAGCAGATCAAAAGAATATAAATACAATTTCTGATTTAGGGAATGTTGTGCAGGAAGCCAAAGTAGGGTTTACATTGGAATTTGCTGATCGTGAAGATGGTTATAAAGGAATGCAAAAATTATATAACTATAAGTTCTCGAATGTTAAAACGATGGAGCCGAAGCTGCGTTATAGCGCAATTCAATCTGGAGATGTTAACGTAATTGATGCATATTCAACAGATAGTGAATTGGAGCAATACGGACTGAAAGTGTTAAAAGATGATAAAGGGTTATTCCCACCTTATCAAGGAGCGCCATTATTAAGAAAAGAAACGTTACAGAAATATCCTGAACTTGAAAAGGTATTAAATAAATTATCTGGAAAGATTACAGATGAAGAAATGCGAAAAATGAATTATGAAGTTAACGTAAATGGTAAAAGTAGTGAAGAAGTCGCAAAACAATTTTTAGAAAAAGAGAATTTACTTCGTTAAATTTACAAGAAATATACAAATTTATATGTTTTAAATGACCGTTCATTACAAAATGAGCGGTTTTTTTGTGCATACTTATACATTTTTTCAAAAAAGTATTCCATTTTTGTTCATTTTCTTTTAGAATAAGTAATGTTTTCCTGAAAAAATATAAGAGAAACGTCTATTAGAGAAAAAGGTGACTTTAATAGTTGAACGAACATAACACCTAGAATGACAGATGGGGTGGTACAAATAGAAAAGAAGTTAGGATTTTTTCCGTTAATCGCATTAGTAGTTGGAACAATGGTTGGTGGCGGTGTTTTTAGTTTACCGCATGATTTAGCAGTAGGAGCAAACAGTGGTGCAATAATAATTGGCTGGTGTATTACAGCGATGGGAATGATTCCACTTGCGCTCGTATATCAAACGTTAGCAAGACAAAAACCGGAACTTGAAGGTGGAATTTATAGTTATGCACGTGCTGGTTTCGGTGAATATATTGGATTTAATAGTGCTTGGGGATATTGGCTAGCAGGAATCTTAGGTAATGTCGCAACAATTATGTTACTGTTTAGTACATTAGGTTATTTCTTTCCAATTTTCAAAGGAGGAAATAATGTTGCATCTATCGTTGGGGCATCACTTTTATTATGGACACTTCATTTTCTAATTTTATTTGGAATCCGTGAAGCTTCTATTATGAATGTTATCGCAACAATAGGGAAGTTAGTTCCAATCGTTTTATTTATTGTTGTAATGGTAACAGCCTTTCGCTGGGACACATTTACACATGATTTTTGGGGAGAAGGAACCTTCTCACTTTCCGCTATACTTGGTCAAGTGAAAAATACAATGCTTGTAACACTTTGGGTTTTCATTGGAGTTGAAGGAGCGGTTGTATTATCCGGAAGAGCGAAGAATAGCCGAGATGTTGGTAAGGCAACAGTAATGGGACTTATTTTAGTAATGTCCATATATATTTTAATTTCTGTTCTGTCAATGGGAGCGATGACAAGAAGCGAACTTTCTGTGCTAGAAACTCCGTCAATGGGACATGTATTAGAGCATGTTGTTGGTTCATGGGGTGCAGTTGCGATTAACATTGGGTTAGTTGCTTCACTTGTCGGTACATTAATTGGCTGGTTTTTACTTGTTTCTGAAATTTCTCATGTAGCCGGAAAAGATGGCGTATTTCCGAAAGTCTTTACGAAGACAAATAAAAAGCAAACACCGCACATGGCATTATGGATTTCAAATGGTGTTGCCCAAATTATATTTATCATCGTTCTGTTTTCAGAATCAACATATCAAATTATGTATTTCATTGCATCAACATCAATTTTATTACCATATTTATTATCAGCGTTATTCCAATTTAAATTAGTCATTACAAACGAGCTAAAAGACGCTAAATTAAAAAATGGAGCGTTAGCTTTAATTGCTTCTATTTACTCTGTATGGCTTCTTTATGCAGCTGGTTTAAAGAATTTACTACTAGTTTCAATTGTGTATGGAATTGGAATTATTGTTTACACGTTTGCAAGAAAAGAACAAGGGAACCGTTGCTTTGCAGGTGCAGAGAAATATGTGATGTGGGCAATTATTATTGCGGCTATCATATCACTGTATATGTTATTAACTGGAAATATAAAAATGTAAAAAGTCCTTTTCATTTAAAGGGCTTTTTTCTTTGTTTAGAGAATATTTACTACATAAGATATTCAGGAGGGATGAGAATGGAAGAAAAAGAACAGTTGTCTAGAATAATTGATTTAGCTAGTGAGTTAAGGAAAGTATTAGTGCAAGAATCTTTTTTTAATCATCATCCTGAACTGAGAGGAGTCATTGAGAATTTAGCAAGTTCTGTTGAAAATTTGGCGGAATTGCAAAAAAGTAAAGATGAAAACGCTGAAGATCGATTACGTTACGTACTTGCTAAAATGAAAATTGCTCATAATGCAATTTTACAAGAGAAAAAAGCATTTCCTTCTCATTAATATACGTTTTAATTTTGAACCTGGCGGATAACGTCAGGTTTTTTATTTCTAGTTTTTCGTTTCTTTCATACACTAAGAATAGTATGAAAAAAGAAGGTGACTAAGGTGAAATTACATAAAGCTCTTCAGCCAAGTTTTATAAAACGAATGTACTATATGAGATTTTTAGGGAAATTTACAAAAGCTGAAAAAGAGAAGAGTGGAGAGAATTTCTTTGTACAATGCTTATCGCCAATACCATTCACTTTACAGGAACAATTTGCAAATGAACCCTATGTATTTGAAGGATTATGTAGTAATAAAAAGAATGAAAAAATCTTTTTGGAATTAAAGAAGAGGAAATTAGAAAAGCAATTAGTGATGTTTCGTCTTTATTATGAAAGAGGAAATGTATACGTGGAGTTAATATGTACAGAAGAACCGAAAGAAATAGCAAGCAGCTATAAAATGATTCCGGCACCTAAAGTTACAAATAATAAAAAAAGAGAATCTTTAGAACGAAAACTTAGCAACGGTTATTTATCATTCCTAATGCCTAAATTTCCGAAGGACTTTGAGCCTCCCGAATTATTGTGGCACGATGGAAGACTGTATGGAAACATATCCTTAAAGTCATCAATTAGCTCAATCGCATATTTTGAACAGAAACGTGAATGTAAATATATAAACTGCAGTGACTGGACGAAGTATGTAGAAATAGCGGTAGAAGATCAATTATATTTTGTAAGTGATCATGTGTATGAGCAATTAAAAAAACGAATGCATGAAGAAGGTAAGCTAGTTGAAGTAGAGGATATAAAAGTGCAAAAAGATGAATGGGAATGGGATGAGCGTGAATCGTCCTTTTTACAGTATGTACAAAGTATGGTGCATAATAAAGGGCTATATTTGGATGCAACGGATATTTATAATTTCCATATAAGTGTAAAAACAAATATGTTAACGATTCTTGGTGGTATACCGGGCGTTGGGAAATCACGTTTTGTGCAAACTTATGCAGAAGCATTAGGATTACAGTATGGGGAAGAATTGGTTTGGATTCCAATTTCACCATCGTATCAAGAACCACATGATTTACTTGGTTACCTTCATCCAAATGGTACTTTTATTGAAAGTGAAACGAAGTTAGTTAGGACGTTAATGAAGGCGAAAGAAAATCCCAATCAACTGTATATAATCGTTTTTGATGAAATGAACATGTCACATATTGAGCATTGGTTTACTCCATTTTTATCTGTTCTTCAACTTGAAACAAAAAATCGTATTTTAAACTTGTATGAGGGTGTTCAGGACATTGAGAATTCAATTCCATCAACAATTGAAATTGGAGAAAATATTATATTTGTAGGTACTGTGAATTTTGATGAAACAACGAAAGAGCTCTCCGATCGATTATTAGACCGAACGAACTTAATAACGTTACAAAAAATTCCGTTTTGTGAGATGGGCATGGAACTGGGGAAAGTCGTATTACACCCACCTTTGAAAGTAACAGCGGGAGAATTTCGGATAAATTGGATGAGAAATAAAGCGATGATTGAAGTGTTTTCTGAAGAAGAATTAGAGCTATTAGATAAGTTGCATGTCGTATTGTCATCACATGATGCGTCTAAGGGAATTTCTTTCCGATGTGCAAACGCAATTGCGACTTATTTGCAAAATATACCGTTCCAAAATAACCATACCTATATGATCAGTAGAGAAGAAGGGTTTGATTTACAAATAAAGCAGCGTGTATTGACGAAAATCAGAGGGACCGAAATGATGGTTGGTTCTTTACTTTCTGAAGAAGCAAAAAGGGGAGCGACCTTAGTACCTCTTTTGCAATCTGCACTTGCAAACAGAGTATCTACATTTGAACACTCTTTAGCATATATACGAGAAAAACGTAGGGAACTGGAGCTGTATGGATATGCAAAATGAAGGGCGTTACGAAACAAAAATCGTTGATACGAATGAAACGCTCCCTTTTGTATTAAAGTTAATCATTGGAAATGAGGGGAAAGGAGATTATATTTTATTAAATCGTCTTTGTACATCTACTACAGCATTAGTTCAATGCATTTATAAAGTACAAGAATTAAAACCGATTAGATTGCAGTACAATTATGAAATCCCAATGAATATTACTTTTATATGGAATAAAGTATATGAGGGACAGAAAAATATAAAAGAGGCTCAATATGAAATAAATGAAAAAAAACAAAGAGTATTAATATATGAACATGGGAAAACAGAATTCTTTTATCCATGGCGCTGTGGTTTATACCATTTTGAAGTTCGTATAGAAGATACAACGTATTATGGTGCTTTTCAAATCGTACCGAAAAACTTTTTTGATGATCAATTTGAAATGATTCAAGACTATGTGAAGTCAATTTTAAATGAGTTGATTTTGGATAGAGGTTATTATAAAAAGACTTTCTCTGCACTTAGCGATATTGAGGATTCTTCTTATTTAGTGTTGCTTAGAAAGTTACCCCAAAAAATGAAGATGATAAAGCAAATCTTTAAGAAAATAGAATCAAGCTCAAAATTTATAAATGTATATAAATGGGAAGGAAAAGAGAGAAAGCCAACAAGAAAAGGAACCATAGTGGCAGAAAGAAAACCTTATGCAAAACATTATAATCGTAAGTTTATAGAACAAAAAAATAGTAAGGAAAATGCATTTCTTAAATATAAATCGATGCAATTTTATCACTATTTAATTGAAGCTAAAAGTTTTTTACGTCAAACAATTGAAATATTAGAAAGAGAAAAAAAGAAAAAATCAGAAGAGTTTCAAGCCGTAAAAACAATTATACAAACAATTGAGCGTAATGGATCAGTAACCGATAGAGAGAAGCAAAAATATAAAAATATACATTTACTAAAAGAAGCCGATTTACGAAAGAGCTCAATGAAAATACAAGAATATAAAATATTGGCGCACATTGTTCATGAAAATGTACAATACTTTCAAATGTTAATGCACTCCTCGTTTTGGAGGGAAGTTACTGAAACAAGTAACATGAACTTACATGATCTACCGATACCACATCAACAATTACTACATCATTTAGAAGTACTCCCGCAGTATACGGATCAATCTCCATCGTTATTATTTGTTTATAAGCCAACGTTTTTAGTGTATGAATATTACGCTTTTTTTATCGTTATTTCAATTTTAGAGCAAATTGGTTTTGAGGCTAGAAATTCCATTCGTGAACAAATACAAGAACATTTTTATGTAGATGGATTACAAGATGGAACGACAGTAGTTTTACAACGAGATGATTTAAAGGTGCATGTCGCATTTAATGACTTAATTGAAACACATCCTCTTATTGCATTAAGTAAAGGGAGTAATTTTTACAATGGTGAGGATACGAAGAAGCCAGATATTCGCTTAGACTGTTATGTAAAAGAAGATGGGAAATACGTATATAAATCTTCTATTATTATTGAAGTGAAGTATAGTCCAATGTACAATATTTTTCAGCACGTCGGAAATACGAAAGCAACTGAGCAAATGTATAAGTATTGGTCTATAAAGTATGTAGAAGAACAGGATGGAAAGCGAGTCTATTATCGAAGGTCAATTTATGAAGTCATTTGTGTATATCCAGGAAGCCATATGCATAGTAAAAAAATTGAGTCTGGATGTGGTGTTTTCTTACAGTTATATCCATATAAGACGAAACAAGGGGAAGAGAAATTAGCTGGAAAACATGGGATGGTACAAATTTTTGAAAAGTGGTTAAAAAGCATTGAGAAGTAAAAGAAATCCTTTTTCATAAAGGATTTTTTTAGATTAAGAAGAATTATATGCTGTATGGAAAGAAACATATTGTAAGTTAGATTTGAAAAGTGATACGAATGTGTTATTAAAAGGAATGTGAGCGCGGGATAAAAGTCGATTAAATTGGAATCTAATTCATTTTGCAGAATATAATAAGTAATAAATATTTTTAGTTGCATACGAAGATTTGTTCTTATATGATAGATAGTGAAAGCGTTATCAAAAACAGAGCGACGATGGGAAAGGCGGTTAAATATGTTCCAGCGTGTTCAAACAAAGGAAGAACATTTTGGGTTCGAGCAACTATGGGGAGATTTTTGTGAAGAAAGAAACTTAATGTTCGTAGAACGTAATTTAAATCCATCACGATTTTTATTAATAGAAGATGAACATCCTATTGGTACAGTAGAATGTATTAAGTATACGGTACCTGAACAATCAAATTCTGAGTTTTTCTATCCGTTTTCTAAAAATGATTTAGTAAAAGATTTGAAGAATGTGTATGAAATAGGCAAGTTAAGTATTTCGAAAACGTCTCGTGGGAGAGGACATTTCAAAAGGCTAACAGCTATTTTATTTATACATGCGTTAGAAACAAAAGCTGAATGGTACATTGCAGCAGTAACAAAAAGAATGTATATGTATTTACTTACACTCGGTTTTCCAATTGAACCGATAGATAATCCATTTCAGTTTCATGATACTTTACAAGGTGTACCAGTAAGAATTCATGCTCGAAAAGGGGTTACGCATTTGTATTCTTTAAAAGAATTTCGTGATGTGATTCAAGGGAATGCTCATGCACAGGCATTAATTGCAGAATACAGTAAAAATATTATGTTAACGAAATAAAACGAAGTGAATATGTATAATAAAGAGAATAATATTTTTATAAGATATAACTCTTCATTAAAAAAGACCCTTATTATTTTAATAAGGGTCTAAAAATTATAATCCAAATATACTAAAAATCATTTTGCGGCGCTTCGGTTTCTTTTCTCGTTCGTATGTTGGTTTTGAATCAGGAGTAATATAAATGGGTTCTTCTTTCGTTAGGGCAGCTTCTAATTTTTGAATTCGTTCTAACATTTCCTCCATTTCACGACGGTGTTGTAAAAGTTGGTACGTGACGACATCATTTGCCTTATCTTGCATTTGTTCTTCCATTCGATCGAGTCTTCTCGTCATAGTGTTTAATTGATCAGCTAATTGTTCAAAATCATTCGATGATATGTTTTGAACAATTGTATTGACTTGAGTTTTTAATTCTTCAACCTCATTTGAGGAAGTCTTTTGAGTAGGTTGAGGATTTTGAGACTGCTCTATTTGAAATAGATGGTGTTCTAACATTTGATCGACATCATCTTGTGTGAAAATAAAGTGGCCATATTTGTTTTTTTCTATCGTAAGATTTAATTGTTGCGCGATCCGGACAACAGCCTTTGGGCTAACACCTAATTTTTTTGCGATAAATGGTGTTTTATATTCCAAAATAATCCCTCCTATATATATCCTGTTGAATGATTTCGAGCTATGAAGTAAGTTCCCTTCAAGTGCGACAAAAGAAGTGTGGAATCGGCAAAGAAAGTGTTTTTTCACGAAATTGAGTTGAGAAGAATAGTTCGTTTAAATAAAAATGTTTTATCGTAACATTTAGAATAATTTGACTAGTGTAAATGAATTAGATTATCATAATGATAAATATCTTTTTTATGTATGCATATAATATATAAAAAGGTGGTTGCTAATGTAGAATTTTGTTAGAGTATTAGAATGCTTACTTCACTTGAATAAAATTAAGTAGGAGGTGGCTTCCTTGCTTACAATGTAAGTAAGGAAAAGTATTTGGACATATATAGTATAAGTATAGTGATTGTTTTAATTGCCTTAACGGCATTTTTCGTTGCAGCAGAATTTGCAATTGTTAAAGTGAGAAGTTCACGAATTGACTATTTAATTGCAGAAGGAAATAATCGTGCAACATCGGTGAAAACAGTCATTACAAACTTAGACGAATATTTATCTGCTTGTCAGCTAGGAATTACTGTTACAGCTTTAGGAATTGGGTGGTTTGGTAAACCTGCGTTAAAGCAAATGTTTGATACGCTTTTTGCAAATTGGAATATCTCTACTCAACTAGCAGACATTTTTGCTGTAATTTTAGTATTTTTGTTAATTACTTTTTTACATGTTGTAATAGGGGAATTGGCCCCAAAAACATTTGCAATTCAAAAATCTGAACAAGTAAGTTTGCTTGTTTCTAAGCCGTTAATTTTCTTTTATCGTATTGCATTCCCATTTATTTGGATATTAAATGGTTCAGCTCGAATCATTACGAAGCTGCTAGGGTTGAAACCGCCGAAGGGGCATGATGAGGTTCATTCAGAAGAAGAATTACGGTTGTTAGTTTCAGAGAGTTATAAAAATGGTGAAATTAATCAATCTGAATATAAATATGTAAATAAAATTTTTGAATTTGATGATCGGATTGCAAAAGAAATAATGGTACCTCGAACTGAAATGAATATTATAAGTAAAGAAATGCCTGCTGAAGAAGCTTTGCAAAAAATGTCTCGTGAAAAATATACAAGGTATCCAGTAGTTGATGGCGATAAAGACCACGTAATAGGTTTTGTGAATTTTAAAGATATTTTTACTGAGTTTGTACAACATAAAGCTGTTAATAAAAAGACAGTAGAGCAATATATGAGACCAATTATTTTAGTTATCGATTCTATCCCAATTCATAATTTGTTTTTAAAAATGCAAAAAGAAAGAACACATATTGCTATATTGATAGATGAATATGGTGGGACATCTGGACTTGTTACTGTTGAAGATATTCTGGAAGAAATTGTTGGAGATATTCAGGATGAGTTTGATACGGATGAGCAGCCAGAAATTCAACAAGTTAGTGAAACGAAGACGATACTAGAGGGAAAAGTACTTGTTAGTGAAGTGAATACGTTATTTGGTTTAGGGATTGATGATGATGGTGTTGATACAATTGGTGGTTGGATTTTAACGAAGAATATAGAGATTGCTGAAGAGGATTCCATTGAAATTGAAAATTATAAGTTTTGTGTGAAAGAATTAGATGGACACTATATAAAAAGATTGGAAGTTACAAAGATAGTAGAATCGATTGTTATTTTAGAAGATGAAAAACAAATTTCATTACAAGAGCAAATTAGCTCGTAAACTCTGCTAAATAGCAGAGTTTTTTTGAGCATAATGTTTTTTGAGGGATAGGGGCTATGATACAATGACATAAGTCAGACCTTTCACTAGGTGAAGTATTGTTGTATACATATATTTGGAAGGAGAAGAAGTATGAAAAAGCATTTATATATAAATGGAGATTGGAAATCTGTAAACACGTATAAACCATTATACGCACCATATTCTGAAGAAACATTAGCGGAAATTGCACAAGGAACGGAAGAAGATGTAAAAGAGGCTGTTACTTCTGCAAAAAATGCAATGATAAAAATGAATAAATTATCTGCATATGATCGTGCGACTATTTTAGAGAAAGTTGCACAAAAAATGGATGAAAGAAGAGAAGAATTTGCAGAGATTATTGCAAAAGAAGCTGCAAAACCAATACGTGCTGCAAGGGGAGAAGTAGATCGTACTGTTCAAACGTACAAATTTGCAGCTGAAGAAGCGAAGCGTATATATGGTGAGACATTGCCATTAGATGCCGCACCTGGTGCGGATGGGCGTATTGCATATACAATCCGAAAGCCGATTGGGGTTATAGGGGCTATTACACCATTTAATTTCCCGTTAAATTTAGTAGCGCATAAAGTTGGACCAGCAATTGCTGCTGGAAATACAGTTGTATTAAAGCCAGCTGATCAAACGCCATTATCATCTTATGCATTAGTTGAGTTATTTGAAGAGGCAGGATTGCCAAATGGAGCTTTAAATATCATTTCTGGCCCTGGCGCTACGGTTGGTGAGGCAATCGTCAAAAATGATTACGTTGCTGCTATTACTTTTACCGGAAGTCCAAAAGTTGGAATCGGAATAAAACAAAAGGCTGGGCTCAAACGAGTTACGTTAGAACTAGGCTCAAATGCTGCTGTTATTATTGATGAAGATGTAGAGTTAACAGATGAAATAATTGAACGTGTAAAATGGGGAGCATTTGTTAATAATGGGCAAGTTTGTATTTCCGTACAACGTGTTTTTGTACATGAAACGAAAATGCATGAATTTCTCTCGAAGCTAAAGAAAGCGATGGAATCAGTTGTTGTTGGTGATCCACTGCTTGAGGAAACGGATGTATCAGCTTTAATTTCAAAAAAAGATGTAGAGCGAATTGATATGTGGGTTCAAGAAGCAATCAAGGAAGGAGCAACTGTTTTATGCGGTGGTAAGAAGCGGGATGCAAGAATTTTTGAACCGACTGTATTAACAAATGTTCCAGATCATGTATCTGTGCAGTGCCAAGAAGTATTCGGTCCACTCATGACAGTAAATACATTTAAAGAATTTGATGAAGCGATTGAGCAAGTAAATAATTCGCGTTACGGCTTACAGGCAGGAGTATTTACAAATAATTTATTTAAAGCAATGCGTGCAATCGATGAGTTAGAGGTTGGTGGTGTCATGATTAATGATATTCCAACGTTCAGAGTAGATCATATGCCTTATGGTGGTGTGAAAGAAAGTGGCACGGGGCGCGAAGGAATTAAATATGCAATAGAAGAAATGACAGAAATGAAATTAGTATGTATTAAAAAATAAATTAGAAAAACTTAGACTTTGCGCTAAAAAAACGAGTAGGAAATGTTTACGATTCCATACTCGTTTTTTACGCTTCTAGTAACTATTTAATTAAGTGTAACTTTTACTTCATTTCTTGTTTGAAAATAGTATCTTCTACATAAATTTGTTCTTTATCTACAGCAGTAGCATGAGTTAATACTAAACCGATTGGTGTTTTTGTATCTTTATTTTGAACAATTGTAAAAGGAACATTTTTTTCGTTTGCTAATTTAATGTATTTTGATAAATGTGGGTAAGCAATGCCACCATTTAGGAGGAGTTGTAATGATTGAGAAGAGCGCATGCTACCCGCCACTTCAGAGTATACATTACTTTGCATTACTTGACCGATCGTTAAAGCGATTTCTACACGCTCACGTAATGTAGTTAAATACATATTACGTTCTTCTGGTTTGTTTTGCTTTTGGCCGTAAATGCCTTCTTGGAGATAATCTTCCACATTTTTATTTACCATATTTTTCACACCTTTCATTTTCTATTGTACGCAAGAATTAAAAATGATGCAAAAAAAGTCGTGTTGACTACGGAAATAATGAAAATGTGTGAAGGAAAAAGGGTATTTGCATACAATTAGTTAAATAAGAAAGAAAAAAATAATTTTATCAACAGAAATTAACAAAATGTGACAAAAATCTATTAACGAATCATCTTTTTTGTGTTAATATTCAAAATATAAAGGGTATTCGTCGTATGGAAATGGAGGGAATGGAGGTTTTTCCAATCGATAAGGATATTAAAGAAATATTTTGTTCACACTTGAAAAACAATAGGCACCAATTCGTAGAGAACTGGAAAAACAAAATGATAATTTCCGAAAAAGATCCATTTAAACTAGAAGTAGTTCAAAATGGAGAGGATTTACTAGAGTTGATTATCGAACTTACTATGGAAGATAAAGATATAAATTATCTTCAACCGTTATGCGAGAAAATTGCTATTGAACGTGCTGGAGCAGATGCGAATATTGGAGATTTTGTTTATAACGCAAACGTGGGAAGAAATGAACTTTTCGAAGCGATGTGTGAATTAGATGTTAGCGCTCGTGAATTGAAACCAATTATGGCAAAAATACATACTTGTTTTGACAAATTAATTTATTATACTGTTTTAAAATACTCGGAAATTATATCGAAGAATTTAGAGGAAAAACAGCAATATATTAATGAAACACATAAAGAAAGGCTGACGATTTTAGGGCAAATGTCAGCTAGTTTTGTACATGAATTTCGTAATCCGCTTACTTCCATTATGGGATTTGTCAAACTATTAAAGGCAGATCATCCGAGTTTATCGTATTTAGATATTATTTCGCATGAATTAGATCAATTAAATTTTCGTATTTCGCAATTTTTACTCGTATCGAAAAAAGAAATGTGGAATGAATCGGAACGGTTTTGGCTTAATGACTTGTTTCAAGACATTATACAATTCTTATATCCGAGTTTGGTCAATGCGAATGTTGCAATTGAAAAGAATTTACCGTATCCAATTCCGCTTGTTGGTTATCGAAGTGAAGTAAGACAAGTATTTTTAAACATATTAATGAATTCAATTGATGCTCTTGAATCAATGAAAGAAGAACGAAAAATTATCATTGATGTATTTGAAGAAGATCAAGCTATTCGAATTGTGATAAAAAATAATGGACCAATGATTCCAGCTGAAAATGTAGAAACGATTTTTGAACCGTTTGTAACTACTAAAAAGTTAGGAACTGGTATTGGCTTATTTGTATGTAAACAAATTGTGGAAAAACATAATGGGTCCATTATGTGTCGATCAGATAACGATTGGACAGAATTTCAAATTGCATTTCAAAAATAAACAGTCTACACCAAATGAATGGTGTAGACTGTTTTAATTTGTGAGTATAACGGCTTCTAATTTAGGATCTTTAGTTGAATAACCTACTATTGAAATTGTATAAATAACATTTGGTTCAACATTGAATTTCGGTATAGTCAATAAAACGTTTTTATTATCTGCGAGTGAAATTTCAATATCCGCTGTACCGGGGCTAACTTGCAAAAAATCTGTTATCTGTTTAAAGAGTACATTTTCAAATAAATGATCTCCATCTTTTAAATCGATATTTACAACAGGGGTATCTGGAGAGAAATGTGCAAAGCGTATTTTGGCTTGACCAGCTGGTAAATGTGTATTATCAAGTATAGGTTGTAATTGTAGGTGATTATCACTATTTATTGCAGCAAGAGTATAAGTATGATTTCCCATTATTGGTACCAATGCTGAAAAGATTGGAGTTTCATTTCCGACAGGGACAATATCTATACGGTATTTACCTTGTACTAATGATAAATAAGGGCTGAATTGCTTAAATGAAATATTTTTAATAACTTTTTGTCCGTTTACTAAAATGTCAACCGCCGGTATATTTGGATCGGCATGAAAAATTCTTATATGTGACGGTAAAGTAGCTTCTTGTGAATCCCTTGTTTCATGCGCCTGTACAAGTTTTGAAAGTGCATCGCAATATTTCATATATAATTCTATATATTTTTTAGGATCACGAAACTGATAGTAACGTGCGAGCTGTTCGTATTGCGTAACTTCTTGTCCATATTTTTCAATTTCAGATTGAGACATGAACATTCCTCCTTTGTCATCATTAAAATTATATGCGAAGCAAGAAAGCGGTTATGCGAAAAAATGATTTTATAAAGGGGAAAATTAAAAATTTACAACAAATATGTTGTCATAAAGAGGTGCTTGTGCTTACGAGTATTTCGCAGAGTAAAGCAGTACATATGATTGCACGAAAGTAAAATAAATGCCAAATTGAAAGTGCATTTCAATAACATATTGAATACATGTCCAGCAATCGCTAGAAAACTAGGGTTTTTTTAAATTATAGGCAAATACACATACAAAGTGATAATTGTCCTACATAAATTATAAAGGAAAGGTAGTTTGAATCTGAGGAAAGGGATGCCACTTCGGGATAGGGATATCCTGATAGTAATTGTGAATGAAGTTATGAAAAGGTTTTGTGTTATAGGCTGTAGGATGAATTTGTAAACTTGATTTTTCTATTTATTTTAGCAATTGACAGTATTAACCCATAAGAGAGCGTCATGACGAACTGATTAATGTGGTTAATCGGTTCTTTTTTTATAGTTTAAAAATGAAAAATTCACATATTAAATATGAATCTGAACTGATTAGAAAGGTGTAGCGTTGTCGAAATTTGTTTTAAAATATGCAATTTAAAGTAGGATAATAGGAAGGAGTTTAACGGGAGTTCCGTCGAAGTGTACAGAATGTCGGCATTTGAGGGCAGGTGGCATTATGCTATAAAAACATTTGGTGATGTAGTCATTTCATATAAAAGGGAGGGTTACTTGGGCGTATAGAAAAGGGTTGGTCTTCGTTTTGAGTTCTGAATTTTCTGTTTTATAGGTATTTTTAAGCACTCATTTGTATATTTTATAATAGTTTTTTGATAAATTCACTGCTTTTGCAGAGGATTCTTTTTTATGAAAGAAACGTCAATTTTCTTCATATATATATACAAATTGGAGAAATGGGGGAGCGCTATGCGCGATTACTTAATTAAACCACTTGTTGGTCAGCCGTATCCAATGATTTCACATGGAAAAGGTGTTTATTTGTATGATCAAAATGGTAATAAATATTTTGATGGTTCGTCAGGAGCAATTACGGCAGGTATTGGGCATGGCGTAAAGGAGATTGCAGACGTTATTAAAAAGCAAGCTGAGGAGATTGCTTTTGTTTATAGATCACAGTTTACGAGTGAACCAGCTGAAAAATTAGCGAAGAAGTTAAGTGATTTAAGTGTAGGAGATTTGAACTGGAGTTTCTTTGTAAATAGTGGTACGGAAGCAAATGAAACAGCTATGAAAATTGCAATTCAGCATTTTCAAGAGCGAGGTATTCAAGGGAAACATAAAATTTTATCAAGATGGATGAGTTATCACGGTATTACGATGGGTGCGTTATCGATGTCTGGTCACCCACTACGTAGACAACGTTTCGTATCTATTTTGGAAGATTATCCAACTATACCAGCTCCATATTGTTTCAGGTGTCCTGTTCAAAAGGTATATCCAACTTGTCAGCTGGCATGTGCGACTGAATTAGAAAGATCAATTGAAAGAATTGGTGCAGAGCATATTGCTGCTTTTATTGCTGAGCCGATTATCGGAGCAGCTGGAGGCGCGGTTGTTCCGCCAAAAGACTATTATAAAGTCGTTAAAGATATTTGCAACCATTACGATATTGTATTTATTGCGGATGAAGTAATGACTGGGCTTGGTCGTACGGGAGCATGGTTTGCGATGGAGCATTGGGGTGTAGAACCTGATATTATGACACTTGGTAAAGGGTTAGGAGCGGGATATACACCGATGGCAGCGACAGTTGTAAGTGATCGTGTTATGGAACCAATATTACGTGGATCACGTTCAGTAATGAGCGGTCATACGTTAAGTGCAAATCCATTGTCTGCAGCAACGGCTTTAGCTGTTATTGAATATATGGAGAAACATAATCTCCCTGAAAAAACAGCAGAAAAGGGAGAGTATTTAATAAAAGGCTTACAGAAAGTTCAACAACAATCGACAATCATTGCTGATGTGCGAGGAAAAGGGTTGCTGATTGGAGTAGAATTGCAACCGTTTACAAAAGCGTCGGAGCTTATTTCGGTTGCAGCTAAAAATGGCCTGCTTTTATACCAAGCAGTTTCAGGGCAAGCAGGAAAAGAAGATAGTGCACTGCTTGTAGCACCGCCAATGACAACTACATATTCCGAGTTAGATGAATTACTTTCAATTTTCTCTAAAAGTGTGGAAGAGATGATGCAAAAAGGAGGGCATAGTATCGCATGACAACTATTACAAATACATTCGGTAAATTAAAAGAAATTGAGGAAGTAATTTCTTTGTTCCATGATGATATGACATTAATGTTTGGGGGATTTGGAGGGATTGGATCCCCTCCATCTTTAATACAGGCAATTTTAGAAAAAGGCGTTACAAATTTAAATTTGGTTGGAAATGACACTGGATTTCCTGATGTAGGTATCGGTCGTCTTGTTACAAATGAAAGAGTTAAATCACTAATTACTTCTCACATTGGCTCCAATCCAAATGCAGGAAGGCAACTAAACGAGGGAAGATTACAAATTGAGTTTTCTCCGCAGGGAACATTAGCAGAGCGCATTCGTGCTGGTGGCGTTGGTCTTGGTGGTGTTTTAGTTGATGTAGGTGTTGATACGATTGTGGAAGAGGGAAAACGAACAGTTGAAATGAATGGTAAGACATATTTAGTTGAAACAGCATTAACTGCTGAAGTTTCAATTGTATATGCGAAAAAGGCAGATCCGTTTGGTAACCTTGTTTTTGACAAAAGTGCACGAAATATGAATCCTCACGTAGCTATGGCTGGGGATATAACAATTGTAGAAGCAGAAGAAATAGTCCCGCTAGGAAGTTTAGATCCAGAGGAAATTGTCGTTCCAGGAGTTTTCGTAAATTATATTGTACCGTCGGAAGGAGTGAACTGGAAATGGGTATGGGCGTAGAAGTTAGGGATAAGATTGCTAGGCGAGCGGCGAAAGAAATACAAAATGGCATGATTGTAAATTTAGGTATTGGCATACCATCGCTTGTACCAAATCATTTGCCTGACGATATAAATGTTATGTTTCATGCGGAAAATGGAATCGTCGGCATGGGACCAACGCCAAGTAAAGGGAATGAAGATGAAAATTTGTGTAACGCAGCAGGCTTACCAACTTCTCTTATAACAGGAGCGAGTTATTTCGATAGCTGCACAGCGTTTGGTATGATTCGGAAAGGTTTGCTAGATATAACGATTCTTGGTTCATTACAGGTAAGTGAAAACGGTGATTTAGCTAACTGGATTGTACCTGGAAAACGTGTTCCAGGTATTGGTGGAGCAATGGATTTAGCACAAAAAGCGAAGCGGGTCGTTGTTGTGATGAATCATGTTGATAAGTACGGTAATGCAAAAATTGTTTCAGAGTGTACATTGCCATTAACCTCAAAGAAATGTGTAGATTTAATTATTACTGATATGGCGGTCATGGAGGTAACTCCGAGTGGACTTATATTACAAGAATTAATGAGCCCATACACAGTAGAAGATGTAAAACGACATACAGAAGCTGATTTTCAAATTAGTTCTAACTTACTAGTAATTGAATGAAGGGAGATGTAATATATGGAGCAATTAAAAAAGCAAGTTTGTGATTATATTGAGAGCCATGAAGAGGAAAGTGTGAAATTTTTAAAACGATTAATTCAAGAAAAGAGCGTATCTGGTGATGAAAGTGGTGCGCAGGCAATTGTGATTGAAAAATTACGTGAATTAGGTTTAGACCTCGATATATGGGAGCCTTCTTTTTCTAAAATGAAAGATCATCCTTATTTTGTATCACCCCGTACAAGTTTTTCAGATAGCCCAAATATTGTAGCAACTTTAAAAGGAAGTGGCGACGGGAAATCTATGATATTAAATGGGCATATTGATGTAGTTCCAGAAGGGGATGTGAACCAGTGGGAACATCATCCTTATAGTGGTGAGAGAATAGGAAATCGTATATATGGCCGTGGAACGACGGATATGAAAGGGGGAAATGTCGCACTCATGCTTGCGATGGAAGCGATTATTGAATCTAGCATTGAATTAAAAGGAGACATCTATTTTCAAAGTGTAATAGAAGAGGAAAGTGGCGGAGCAGGAACATTAGCAACTATATTACGAGGATATAAGGCAGATGGTGTCATTATTCCAGAGCCTACTAATATGAAGTTTTTCCCGAAACAACAAGGTTCCATGTGGTTTCGTCTACGTGTAAAAGGGAAAGCAGCACACGGTGGAACGCGTTATGAAGGGGTTAGTGCAATTGAAAAAAGTATGTTTGTTATAGAACATGTAAGAAAGTTAGAGGAGAAAAGAAATAGTCGAATCACAGATCCGTTATTTAAAGGAATTCCGATTCCAATTCCAATTAACATTGGGAAAATTGAAGGAGGGAGTTGGCCAAGTTCTGTTCCCGATGAATTAATTTTAGAAGGAAGATGCGGTGTTGCGCCGAATGAGACTATAGAGGCGGCAAAAGAAGAGTTTGAGAATTGGATTGCTGAATTAAATGATGTGGACAATTGGTTTGTTGAAAATCCGGTAGAAGTAGAATGGTTTGGAGCGAGATGGGTTCCTGGTGAATTAGAAGAAAATCATGAACTCATTACCGCACTTCATCATAACTTTGTCGAAATCGAAGGGAACCAACCAATTATTGAAGCCTCTCCTTGGGGGACTGATGGAGGTTTATTTACACAAATCTCAGGAGTACCAACTATAGTATTTGGTCCAGGAGAGACAAAAGTAGCACACTATCCAAACGAGTATATAGAAGTTGATAAAATGATAGCTGCCGCAAAAATTATTGCATGTACATTACTAGATTGGTGTGAGGTGAAAAAATGAAATACTATGAATGTTTTAGAGAACAGACGAATTGTTATACAGTAGAAGGCGTTTTAGATTATTTTAATAAACGTATCCGAGTAGACCACTATACAGGAAATGTTGAAAGTATTATACAAACAATTGACGAACTAGCAGAGAAACATTCTTTCACTAAATGTATTATTAAAGGAAAGGGAGAGCATGTTTCAACATGGCTCTCTTTCGGTTTTTTGTTGGAAGCAACGATACCTCATTATTTTCAAGGACACGATGCATACTTTTTTGTGAAATATAATAATGATGAAAGACGAAATAGTATGCATTGGACTCAGGAGGATACTATATTAAGCGGTGTAAAAGGAAAAGAAATAAAAGAAAAAGTAGTTCCAGAGAAATTTCTGCTGAGAAAAGCGACTGAAGAAGATGCAGAAGAATTGGCGACTGTCTTTGGAAAAGTATTTGAAGTGTATCCGACACCTTTAAATGAAGCGAGTTATGTATTACAGACGATGAAAGAAGACGATACAATTTACTACGTGTATGAATTTGAGGGGGAAATTATTAGTACAGCATCTGCAGAAATGAATATAAAAGAAGGGAATGCAGAATTAACAAATTGTGCTACTTTACCTGAATATCGTAAACATGGATTTATGAAAAGTTTACTAATTAAATTAGAGGAAGAGCTCCGAGAAAGATCTATTTTCTGTTCCTATACAATTGCTCGATCGCTTTCTTTCGGAATGAATGCTGCATTTCATCAATTAGGCTATACTTATACAGGAAGACTGGCGAATAATTGCTACATTTTCGATAAGTTGGAAGATATGAATATATGGGTGAAAGATTTATCTAGCTATTCGAAAGCAGTAAAAATTCCGCCTCAAAATTCGGCTGTAAAGCAAAATAGTTAGGTGGAGCTGGGTGTTCGAAAAAGCCGTACTAATTAAAATATAAAATTGATCAAAATTATAGAACGGAATCGTCATGCTTACAATCGCACATAGGTATGCCGAAAATTCGGCATGTAATTGCTGAATTTTCGGCAAAAGGGGGGATGACATTGCTAGCAGTTTCGACACAAGAAGTCATTGAAGCGATTTTGGGCAGTATTGATGAGGCTATACACGCTGTAGATGAAAATGGAATTACAATATTTTATAACTCTGTAGCTGCAAAACACGATGGATCCAAGATTGAAAAAGTGTTAGGGAAGCATTTGTTAGAAGTGTTCCCGTCTTTATCAAGGGAAACGAGTACATTGATGAAAGTATTAGATACAAAAAAACCTATCGTACATCAAGTACAGCATTATCAAAATTTAAATGGTGAAGATGTTTGTACAGTAAATACGACGTTACCTATTTTTATAGATGGGAATATTGCTGGAGCTGTTGAAATTGCAAAGGATTACTCTACAATTCAAAAACTTACTGACACAATTGTTGATTTACAGTCGAAAATAAAGCGGTCATCTAGAAAAAAATTGATTAAAAAGCATGCTGCATTTGAGACGATAGTGACAAATGATACGCGGTTTAAACAGACGAAAGAGTTAGCACAAAAAGTGGCACCAACAGACGCAAATGTTTTAATATATGGTGAAACAGGGACAGGAAAAGAACTGTTCGTACAAGCAATTCATGAAGCTTCTAAAAGAAAAAACAAGCCATTTATTGCACAAAACTGTGCAGCTTTACCAGAATCGTTATTAGAAAGTTTATTGTTTGGAACGACAAAAGGAAGCTATACAGGAGCGATTGAAAGAGCTGGGCTATTTGAACTTGTTGATGGTGGTACATTATTTTTAGATGAACTGAATTCGATGCCTCTTGATTTGCAGGCAAAAATGTTACGAGTGTTAGAAGATGGAGTCATTAGAAGAATTGGTGATAATAAGACGAGAAAAGTAGATGTTCGTGTTATTACCGCAATGAACCAGCCTCCAGAAATATGTTTACGAGAGAATAAAATTCGTACTGATTTATATTATCGCTTAAACGTATTTTCATTATATATCCCACCGCTTCGTGAAAGAACTGAGGATGTATTATTATTAGCATCTTATTTTTTGAAAGAATATAATAAAAGTTATAAAAAAGGTGTACTTCAAATTGATGAGGAAGCAAAAGATAGACTGCAAGCTTATCAGTGGCCTGGAAATGTCCGGGAGTTAAAACATACGATTGAACATGCTGTTATTATTGCAGAAGGGAATACATTAACAGCCAATTGTTTACCACGTACATTTCGGAAAGAGAAGTTTTCGAAGAAAAAAGGTATAATGCCACTTAGAGAAGCACTTCATCAAACAGAAAAAGAATTAATAGATCAAGCGTTGATTGAAACGGAAGGGAATATACTACAAGCCGCAAAAATGTTAGGTATCCCTCGTCAAACGCTTCAATATAAACTGAGCAAGTACGACAAAACCGCCGAATAATCGGCGGTTTTTGTGTGTTTGCACCAATAAAAGAGCGTTTACATATATAAAAAGTAATGAATGTGATGTTAATTATTGATCTCATACAACGCTTAAAAATATTTTTTCGCTTATGTAATAGGGTTCTCCGCACATTTACTTATCAACAATACAAAGTTGGCATAACTATTGCTTATATAAAGGATGAGCGTATAAAAAGGGGGAATAGCAATGTTACATGATGTATACAAACCAAATCGTCACTGGAAGGATATCGAATTATGGAAAGATGTTACTGAAGAGCAATGGAATGATTGGGTTTGGCAATTAACGAATACGATCAAAACGTTAGATGACTTAAGAAAAGTGATTAACTTAACACCTGAAGAAGAAGAAGGCGTTAAAATTTCAACGAAAACGATCCCGTTAAACATTACACCGTACTATGCTTGGCTAATGAATCCTGATGATCCACGCTGTCCGATTCGGATGCAATCAGTACCGATTTCGGAAGAGTTATATAAAACAAAATATGATTTAGAAGACCCACTTCACGAAGACGAAGATTCACCAGTTCCAGGGCTAACACATCGTTATCCGGACCGTGTACTATTCTTAGTAACAAATCAATGTTCTATGTATTGTCGTTACTGTACACGTCGTCGTTTTAGTGGACAAATTGGAATGGGTGTACCGAAGAAACAATTAGATGATGCAATTGCTTATATTCGTGAAACGCCACAAGTACGAGATGTATTAATCTCCGGTGGTGACGGACTTCTAATTAACGATAAAATTTTAGAATATGTATTAAAAAATTTACGAGAGATTCCGCATGTTGAGATTATTCGTATCGGAACGAGAGCACCAGTAGTATTCCCGCAACGTATTACAGAAAACTTATGTAACATTATTAAAAAATACCATCCAGTATGGTTAAATACACATTTCAATACATCTATTGAAATTACTGAAGAATCGAAAAAGGCATGTGAAATGTTAGCGAATGCTGGTGTTCCAGTTGGAAACCAAGCAGTAATTTTAGCTGGTATTAACGACAGCGTTCCAATTATGAAAAAACTTATGCATGACTTAGTAAAAATCCGTGTACGTCCATACTACATTTATCAATGTGACTTATCTGAAGGTATCGGTCACTTCCGTGCACCAGTATCTAAAGGTCTTGAAATTATTGAAGGTTTACGTGGGCACACATCTGGTTACGCTGTTCCGACATTCGTTGTTGATGCGCCAGGTGGAGGCGGTAAAATTGCACTTCAACCAAACTATTTAATCTCACAAAGTGCAGATAAAGTTGTACTTCGTAACTTTGAAGGTGTTATTACGACGTATCCAGAGCCAGAGAGCTATATTCCAGGAAGAGCGGAAGGATACTTTAAAGAGATTTATCCGAACTACGAAGAAAAACGTTCAGATGTTGGTATCGCAGGTCTTATGAGCGATAAGAAATTTAACCTCGTTCCAGACGACTTACAGCGTATGAACCGTCGTAAAGACTACGAAGATAATGATACTCATGCATCTTTAAAAGATAAACGTGATAAGCGCGATCAATTAAAAGATAAAAAATATCAAGCGCAAATGGCTAAATTAGAAGAAAACGACAAAAAAACTGAGGGTGATGCAGTATGAATTGTATGTGGTGTGACAGTACAGAAGCGAAAGAAAGCTTGAATACTGTATATTGGGAATTACCAGATGGTACGAAAGCCATTGAAATCCAAAAGACACCATGTATTTCTTGTTCCTCGTGCGGGATGGACTATCAATCAGACCATACAGTAAAAGAAATTGAAGATCAGTTATTTTTAATTTATACGAAAGATTTACCAAAACAACTAACATATGAAGAATTAATGGGAAGACCGCGTCTATTAAAAAGAAATTATTTCGACTTTTAACCAGCTTTTATGCTGGTTTTTTTCTTTTTTGCCTTGTATAATGTACCCAAGTTAGAAAGGTAGGGAATATTTTTGAAAAAGACATTTTACCATTATATGATGAAGCATCGTGCAGCTTTATTTAGAAATGAAATTTCAGATTTAGCAGAGGCGATGTATGATGACTTAAGTTTTCCGAAGCAATCTGAAGACTATGATGAAATTAGTTCATACCTAGAGTTGAGCGGAATGCTAGAAAGTATGTCTATATTTGATGAAGCCTGGGATTTATACATACAAGATAGATAAAAACTATTTGAAAACATACAGAATACGTTACTTTTTTAAAGTGAAGTATTCTGTATGTTTTTTTATACGAAATTTGTTGATTTGAAGCTAGTCTAGTTACTAGCTTTTTTTTGATTGTAATGTAAATTTTATAAGATTATATTTTTTATTGAAAAAATTTATGAATATAAGCTTCTGTGATAAGCGTTTTTATGTAGGTTGCATATACTGATATCAAAATCACGACGTCAAAAAAAGGAGAGATAGAGATGGCAAGAAAAAAACAACCTAAATACAACGTAGGGGACATAGTCGTGATTACGCTATATGGAACCGTTGGGAAAATCACAAATATGAAGGTTTTAGATGGAGTTTATGTATACGAAGTCAATAATCACGATGGATTTTACGTAGAGCAAACATTGCAGCACGTTACAGAGCAAGATATGAAAAAGGGCGATACGGAGTGGATTGAATTAAATTATAATTTCACGTTTGGTGATCTTGTGCAAGTAACTGGATATGATAAAGATGTTTTCCGTATTGTTGGTTTTCGTACAGAAGTATGGAGATATAAGAATGACGCATGGGAAGATACAATTTATGAATTGTCACGGATTACGGATGGTGAATGGTTAGAAGCGGATGAATCAGATTTAACGTTACTCGCCAATGCTCAAACGGCAAATGCAATTTTGAAGAAAATGAAACAAGATAAAGCAGGTATGAATAAATTGGATTTAGGAAAGTTAAAGTCAATTAACAACTCGAAAAAAGTGAGTGTTAAGACGAATCGTCAAGAAATCATTGATGGATTACTTGACATTTATAACGATTATCAATTATTGTTCGATACATTTAAAGATGAAGAATATAAAATTGTAATGGATGTTGTTCATAATTATTTAGTTAAATTGACAGAGAAAAAATAGTTAACTAGAAAGAGAGAATAAATTGAACAACAACATATGCAGTATAAGGTATGCCTACAACTATTAAAAAAATAAAAAGCCACTTTATAAGAGAGTCTGCCCATTGATCTTCATGCATGAACTCTTCTTTTGTTTGTCCTACTTCATATTGATTTTCCATTATTATTTCCCCCTTTGAATAGCTTGTACTACAATCGTATGCATCTCGTCCAAAGCTTATGACCTATAAAAAAATAAAATCTATTTTTCTAATCTCATATACATAATTTTGAGATTTTTTCATAAAACAGAAATAAAGGAGTGATGCTCATGAAGGAAATTGAAGTCGTGATTGATACGGAAGAGATTGCGGAGTTTTTTTATGAGCAACTAATTGAAAGAGGGTACGTCCCCAAACGAGAAGAAATTGAAGATCTCGCAGATATTACATTTGAGTATTTATTAGAGAAATGCATGATTGATGAAGTTTTTGATGAAGAGGATGAATGAAAGTAACGACGGGCATAACTCGTCGTTTTTTACTCTTTACAAACCTGTCACAAATATAGTCAATAATTATTGGTATAATTAAAAGGAAATTTTATTCAAGAGGTGAAGGGATGTTCAAAAAAATTATTGATTCTTTATTAGGAAAGAAAAAATATCGTTCGTATTCAAGTAGTGATTATCGTCGTAGAGGGCGCTCTTATTCAAGTAGCGATTATAAACGACGCTCATCTGGTTATGGACATCAACATTATAAAAGAAAACGTAAAAGCCGTAGCTTCTTTTCAAGTAGCTGATGAAATGGCGTCGTGTACTAGCTTTATTTGATAGACCACTGCGAAAAAATACAATTGTTGCAGAACGTTATAAAATTGAATCAGTAATTGGAATGGGCAGTTATGGGGTTACATATGTCGTTAATGATTTACAAATAAATAGATATAAAGTCTTAAAACAATTAAGACAAAGTAAACAAAGATATGAGTCTGGTAGAAAATCATTTGAACAAGAGAAAATGATTTTACAAACATTAAATCATCATGCAATTCCTAGTCTGTATGATCATTTCATATGGGAGAAAAAGAGCTTCTTTGTGATGGAGTACATGCCTGGTAAAAATTTTGAAGATTATATTTTCATAGATGGGTATGTATATACAGAACGTGAAGTTTTTGAGATTTTATATGAAATATTAGAAATTGTATCGGTGTTTCATAGTGAAGGCATTATTCACCGAGATTTACGCATTCCAAACATATTAATGAAAGAAAATCAAATTAGTATTATTGATTTTGGATTGGCTAAATGGAAAGGTGAGGGTGATGAGAGAGCTACAACTTACGAAGGTGAACAAGCTTTGATGCGAGAAGTCCACTTTCGTAGCGACTTTTATGCACTCGGTCATTTCTCGTTATTTTTATTATATGCAGGATATGAATCTAATGAAAACCAGGAAAAACCATGGTACGAAGAATTAACTTTGGAAAATTATAATCGCGAAATGCTTATGCGAATGTTACAAATAAAAACGCCGTACTATGAGAATGTACAAGATTTAAAACAAGATGTAGCTTCTGCTTTAGAAAGGATGGAGACTCCATGTTTCAAAAGTTTTTAGCAAGCGTTGGTATTGGAAGTGCAAAGGTAGATACTGTTCTTGAAAAAGATGAGTATATTGTTGGGGAAGAAATAGTTGGAAAGGTTCATATAACTGGAGGTTCAGTTAGCCAACAAATTGAAAGCATTTACTTAACATTATCGACGTCGTATGTACGAGAAGTGGATGATAAAAAAGTAACAGCAACGTATGATTTAGAGCGAGTACGCTTAACAGAACCATTTTCTATAGAACCGAATGAAAAAGTTGAAATTCCATTTTCTTTTCCAATGCCAATTGAAGCACCACTTACACTTGGTATGAAAATGGTTTGGATTCATACAGGTCTTGATATTAAACGTAGTATAGACCCAAGTGACCGCGACTACGTTCAAGTGTTACCCAATGCATTATTAAGTAGTGTTTTAGATAGTGTAAATGAATTAGGGTTTAAAGCACGTCATATAGAATGTGAAGAATTACCGCATCGATTACGTAAGCAAATTCCATTCGCACAAGAATTCGAGTTTATTCCAGTTTCTGGAGAGTATTATGGGAAATTAGATGAATTAGAATTATTAATCTTGCCACGTGCATACGATCGACTAGAAATTATTATGGAAGTAGATAGAAAATCCCGTGGCTTAGCTGGATTATTCGCTGAGGCGCTTGATCTTGATGAGAAGGTGATTCGTTTTACCGTAACAAGAGAAGATATCCCTGAGATGAAGCAAAAAATTAATAATTATATTTTTTAATAAACTATGCATAAAAAAGAAATGGAGAGGAAAACTAAAACAACCGCTCCATTTTTTTGCATAGTGAGGTTATGTATGTGAAACGATATCGACATTTATACTTGCTAAGTTTTACGTTACTCATTTGTTTTGTCGTATTATCACTTTCGTATCATACCGCTTGTATTGAGAATTTTGACAATATAGTCGCACATTTTATTCAAAGCTTTCGAAACGATTATTTGACGACCTATTTTACTTGGGTGTCTTTTATCGGTTCTAAAAGGATATTTTTCCCATTACTCATTATTCTTGTAATGTATTTTCTCGTTAGAAAAAAGTTGCTTAGTGCATTGCTTCTAACAATTAATTACTACGGATCTCGTTATTTAAACAGTCTGCTTAAACTATGGTACGAACGAGCAAGACCTGATGTTACGCAGCTTGTTACTGCAACTGGATATAGTTTTCCGAGCGGTCATACGATGAATGCTACTGCTTTTTTAGGATTTATTGCATACGTCACAATTACTGAAGATCGTATTTCGTTGCATAAAAAATTGTTAATTATTCTTATAGCAAGCTTTGTTGTATTATCTATTTCAGTTAGCCGAATATATCTTGGCGTGCACTATCCATCTGACATATTAGCAGGATGGGCAGCTGGCGGTAGCTGGCTCGTTTTATGTGTTATATTTCATAAAACGTTCATAAAAAAAGAACCTATGTCATAATAGGTTCTTTTTTCATTGGCTCAACATGAATGTGTGCATGGTAAATTCCAAACTTTTTGCGAAGCATAGCCTCGATATTGTCAGTAATACAGTGACTTTCTCCAACATCCATACGAGCATCTACTTCAATTGTAATATCAACGTACGTTTGATTCCCGTACATACGTGCTCGAATATCTACAATGTTTTCCACACCGCCAATATGCTCAATAGCATCAGCGTATTCCTCCATTTTATCAGGATCAATTCCATCTGTTAGCATATGAGAAGATTCTACGAAAATCTCCCATGCAGTTTTACAAATAATAAGACCAACAATTAAAGCGGCAATAGGGTCTAAAATAGGCATTTGGAACTGAGAACCGACAATACCTACTACAGTACCAATACTTACGAGTGCATCTGATAAATTATCCTTTGCAGCGGCTTCTAATGATTTACTTTTTGTTCGTGCTGCAATTTTTTTCGTATACAAATACACGCAGTACATAACGACAGCAGAAAATAAAGCAACCCATGCAGCGAGTACATTAGGTGCTGCTTGCTTCGGATTTAAGAAAGATTGAATGGCACTAATAACAACTTCTAATCCGACTGTTGCCATAATGAAGGACGCAACAAGTGATGCGATTTGTTCGGCCCGCGAATGCCCATACGGATGATCTGGGTCACGAGGTTTACGAGATATTTTTAGACCAATTAATATCGCTAAAGAAGCACCGATATCCGTTAAGTTATTTAAACCGTCAGCACGTAATGCGCTAGAGAGGGTAATATAACTGATGATGATTTTCATAGAGGATAAAAATATGTAGGCCATAATGCTGACAATAGCACCTTTATCAGCTTCTTTATGAGAAAGAGTATCCATTTTAATCACTCACCTTTCTTTAAAGGAATTTCTTTCTATAAATAGAGTATCAAATGAAAGTCGTGTGGGTCTATACAAACATTGTTGACGTTTTATAGCTTTTTAAGAAGGGGATAACAAAGTTTCGTGAAGGAAAAATATGTTGAAAAGTACAAAGTCAGGGGGTAAACCGAATTGGAGTTTATTTACTAAAGAGATAGGAGGATGAAGAAACGAATACTTTTCTTACTATGTATTATTCTTATAATGACAAGGTGTAATTCATTAAACGATGAAAAACGTCAAAAGATAATTGTGAAAACAGATGAAAACCCTCTGAAAAATATTTTCCAGAGGGTTTTCATCTTAGTATGCTTCTAAAAACTCAGTAACTTGCTCTTCAGTTTTTGCATTAGCACTATGTAAGTGGCCTAGCTTCTCACCATTTTGGTATACAAGTAAACTTGGAATACCCATTACTTGATACTCTTCAGCGATACTTGGAAACTCATCTTTATTGATAGAATACCATTCAAATTTATTGAACTCTTCCATTACATCTCCGATAAAGTTGTCCATACGTACGCAATCCGGGCACCATGTAGTAAAGAACTTAACAACTACTGGCTCCTCGCTTGCGATGATGTCTTTGAATTCTTGTTCTGTTTTAATTTCTTTCATAAGTAAAACTCCTTTCAATATCACACGAATTTATATGCAAAATTCGTATTTGCAAACTTATTATTTGTTTTTTAGTTTTGTAGTTCGTTCACACTTATAAAATTGTATGTAACATGACTGCGCTACTAAGTGTGAAAATAACGGAACCTCACTTTTCTTTATAAGCTTTTTCCAGGATTGTGTCAAACTTTTGAATTTTATACAGAAATTAAAGAAGCCGGCACTTTGATTAAGTATGGGCAGAGTGACTAAAATTAATCGCTTATTAATTTCGAATAAATATTTAAATCGATAAGCTTTCCAGCTGATTTTTCGCTTTTTCTCAGAATCCCTTCTAGATTAATTAACTTTTATTATACAAGAAAATAACTAACTACATTGAACAAAAGCGTTAATTGGAGGTAACGAAATGAGAGTTACTTCCGAGCTAAAAAAAGAGTAGATAATTTAAAAGTATTTTACATTCATTTAACCATCTACATACTAGTCAATCTGATGCTCTTTTAACTTTTTAAGTATTGAATTAGCTATTTTTTATTTTATAAAGAAATAACTCCGAAGCTCATATCCTTTCATGATAATATAAAGTAAAGAGAGAACCACCTTCCTCTAATTATTAGCATGCACTAATCAGGTTTTACGGGTAGTTAATTTTTCACCTTACGTCCTCGTATGTACTGAATTTTAAAGTGGAAGTGTTCGTTAATGCGAGATAAAAGAAAAAGAGGATATATGAATGCTTGTATTAAGTTTTATATTAATTAGTTTAGGTGTTTTTATTGTTTGTCTGACTGTAATTGATGGAATCAGAGAGACAAAGGAACATGGTTTCAGTGGATTTAAAGATTTTATCCCGCATTAACGGGCAGTAAGACCTCCACCTCAAAATTCAGCGGGAGCAAAGAAGTTAGGTGGGGGATCAACTGCCCGTAAAAGCCCGATTAGTTCAACTAATAATCAGTGGGGATAAACAAAACCCCCACTGATTAAAGTTTCACTTTATTATTATTGTGCTGGTGCATATTATAGAAATAATCAGTGATTTATGGGGATTCCGATTGCTATTCATGTTAATAGGATTGGTATGTATTGGATTTGGCGTTGCTATTTTAATAGTAGAATTGTAGTGAAAGATAAGTAAAAGGCATCTAATTAAGATGCCTTTTTATATTAATTACAAAAATTGAATAAGGTTAGAAATTATATGATTGTAATGGGAGTTAAGGGATATTATTTAAAAATTTTTATCCCGCATTAACGGGCAGTAAGACCCCCATTGATTAAAGTTTCACTTTATTAGGGATTTGCCTTAAACATTTATTACAGTCAAGAATATTTATAATAATATGAACTAAAAAAGGTCCAATTTTTGTAATGTTGGAGGGGATTATTGTGGACATAACTCAAAGCGTATCAAGAATAGTGGTTAATGGGAAAGACCTTTCTTTCACTTCAGTTCAAACCTCTGCATGGAATCATGGACCTGTAAATGATTTAATCGTTACGACGAATCAGAGAATGAATGAGCTTTATCAATTCATGTGGTCACAAGTACCGGTTACGATTTCGGTATATTTTCTTCAAGGAGCGGATTTACTGAGGTTCGTTAGGGTTGCGGGAATTAATGAGCGTGTAACAGGAGAATATGTATATCATTTTATTTGGTGATAAGAAGAATTCAAAGTAGTCTAGCAGCTACTTTTTTATTTTGTCATTTGAATATAAGCGAGCGGACTAGCTTTATAGTACCCACTGAAATAAAGAATCATAATATAATTTGTAATAAATTATACGGAAGTGAGTTGAAAATCATGTTTTATTCATATTTTAATTCTGAAGCTGGCATGCGACCAGCATATGGTACATCTATAACGTATAGTGGAGCACAAAGTACAGTCCAAGCTATTCAACAAGCATTGCAAATGCAACAACAAATGCAAATGCAGCAGCAAGGAGTACAACCATATTACTCATCCGTAGAGTATTTTTACCCAGTACATCATGTTACACCGTACGGAAGTTCTTTTCTTACTATTCCATATGGAACTGTGTACAACTTATAACTAGTAAGGAATGAAGTGGTATATATAAATAAGGGTGCAGATTAATAGCGCCCTTATGAATAATAAAAATAGCTAGTCCAAACCTTATAAATCAATCTTACATAATATATAGTAATAAGTTTGAAAGGGGAATTCGTATGTCTTGTTATTACTACTGTAAGTATTGTAAGGAGTATAAAGATAAGCATCATGATTGTTGTAAGAACACTAGTAAGTGTCATGATAACAAGGACAATCTTGTTAGAGCATCGGCATTTAGAGCTAGAAATACTGTGAATCAAAATGTTCCTGCTAATACTTTTGTGAAAGTGTTATTTCAAAATGAACAATTTGATTTAGCGAATGAGTATAATCCAGCAACATCTATTTTTATGCCGAAGACTAAAGGAGTATATTCTATTATTGGAACGATTGGTTTTTTTCCAAACGATCCAACTTTAAATTATAGAGCGCGTGTAGAAATTCGTGTGAATGGAAACGCAGCGATAGCTATAGATAATGACTTTTTTGGTCCAATAAGTTTTGGAAATGTCGTAAGTGTTTCGACGATTGTTCAATTGAATGCAGGGGATGAAGTTGAGGTTTATGCACAAAGTAGTATAGATGGGGTTTTAAGTCCTTTAGAAGATGGGGCACATTTTGAAGCAGCAAGATTTCCTTCTCCAATTAAATAAAACAGATCATTAAATGTTTTTTAGTAAGTTTAGTTAATCCCCTTACCAAATGGTGGGGGATTATTATTGTCTTTCTAAAATATATAAGTAAATAGGTAAAGTATAGTTTAATTTGTAGAGGCTTCAACCTTCTTCAGATAATGAACAAAATAATATGTAAATAAGTAACAAGCTTGTGAAAGCTCAGTGTTAGTAAGTTTACTAGTTTTCTTATAGAACAAGAAAGACGGAATACATAAAATATCGTATTATTACGTTTTTTCTTTACTATATAGAAATTACATATTGGACATAGATTTGTGTAGGTAATGCTAATACACTGAAAAGAATAACATAAAGGCGATTACACTATATAAAAATAAAATCAATCCTAAGATGAGTAGTATTGGATGCAGCTTAAACATATTTGACCTCCTTAAGTACATAAAGAATTTTAATATATTGTTGGTCAAGTTAGAAGGGGGACGATTACATAAAAAAAGAGCATACATAAAAAGTACGCTCCAAAGAAAGATAGGTTTTATGAGTGGATAATCTCCATACGATAATATATGTCCTTTTAATAAAAACGTGTAAAAAATCAATGAATTATCAATGGAATATCATAAAATGAGTAATTTTAGTCTAGGAATGCAGTTATTTTCTTTTTCAGTTATTTTAGGTAACGAAGTTGTGAAAATCGTGCATTATGCGGACTAACAACGGGATAACGATCGTACTTCAGTTACATATTTCTTAAAGTCTGGATATTGCGTGATAGTTTGACATTTAGGGGTGCATAGTTGATTAATTATAGAGACATTTGTAATTACTTCGTTACAAGGACCGAAAAATGTAACTTTTAGTTTTGAATTTGGTGGGATTTTGAAAACGATAGGTTTTTTTTCCATGAAATCAGCTCCTAATATTGAGTATTATAATTTAAAGGATATAGAGTCGTATTAGTATAATATGAAATTTCAGTGGATTTGCTTATAATAAAGAATTTCATAGTAGTAAAAGTGCTTAAAGATGTAAAGGGGAAATTGAGAATGTGAAATAAAATGTTTAATTAATATAACTAATGCATTTTTTAGTTTGTTACATATTATGTTAGTAAGAATTGTATAAGGAGGTAGTATAAAATATTGGAAGAAAATGTACAAGTTCAGCTTTCGCCACCTTGGATCACATATTTTAATGAATTAAAAAATTCAATAGGTGCTGATCCAACTGTTACAGTTGGGCCGCTTATTCCTGTTGGTGGTAATTATATTATTTTAGTGCATGCGTTAAGTAATGAAAAAGCGAGAGCGTTAGCAACGTTTTTAAAATCTTTTGTACAATTTGGGAATGTAAGTGTGACAGTTATTGTAACGAATAATGAGAATGAAATTGTAAATCCATTTCCTTGTCCACTAGATGCATTTGAAATAGCTCATTTATTTCAAGTAGCACTAGAAAATAATCCTTATTTTGAACAAGTTGTGGTACAGCCTCAGTTCCCTGGCGGACCGAATGTTGTCTTTCCGGTTTTCACTGCGGAAGTCATTCAGTTTTTCAATGACGATATTTCTAACTTATGTCAAACGTTTACAGGTGTTGCTGCCAATGTATTTCGTGATGTAATGAATGATGAGGTTTGTGATAGCCCAATATTATTTTCTACAAGTTGTGTTATGAACAGTGAAAATACACAATTACAAAATAAAGATTTAACACCAAAATTGTTTTATTAGACTATAAAAAAACATTTTTAGTAATAGAAAATGTCTTTTTTATGCACCAATAGTGTTCAGGTTGGACAATTGTAGGTTAACAGGAATAATCTTCAATTAATTAAAATTTTTCTAAATCTCAAATTTCATGGAAAGATAGTAATTTTGATTTAAGAATATATAGAAAATGAGAAATGATTTATATTAGCTGAAAGGGAATTGATATTGGAAGTTTTAATTTAATAATATAGGGGAATTTTTTCTAATATCCGTAAAAATGATTAATACCTTAATTGATAGGACGAGATTACATAATAAATGAATAGTAGGGTATATTTCGAATATGAGAATATTTTTTGAAAAACAGTAAAGATTCTTTTTATTTATATTATAGATAGCTAGTTTTAGAGAGAGGAGGCTTACAATAAAACAAGCTATGAATAGGACATTCAAAAGGAGCTGGAATGTATGGGGTATATTGTAGATATTTCAAAATGGAATGGAACTATTAATTGGGATATTGCAGCATCTCAGCTAGATTTAGTGATTGCTAGAGTTCAAGATGGCTCTAATACGGTGGATTTTATGTATCAAAATTATGTTAGTGAAATGAAAAAGCATAGTATCCCATTCGGTAATTATGCTTTTTGCCGTTTTATATCTATTGCTGATGCAAAGAAAGAGGCACAAGATTTTTGGAATCGTGGTGATCAATCTGCTAAGTTTTGGGTAGCGGACATAGAAGTTCAAACGATGGTAGATATGCAAGGCGGGACACAGGCATTTATTGATGAATTACGCCGTTTAGGTGCGGAAAAAGTAGGATTATATGTAGGGCATCACACGTATTTATCATTTGGAGCACGTAATATTGAAGCTGATTTCGTATGGATCCCTCGTTATGGAGGGAATAAGCCAGCATATCCATGCGATATGTGGCAATATACGGATTCAGGGAATGTTCCTGGGATTGGGAAATGTGATCTGAATCGGTTAGTAGGAAATAAGTCACTTTCTTGGTTTATAGATTCCAACAAAGCAAATCAATCTAACATAGTGTATACACAGCAACCGAATGGCATTGGTATTGCAGTTTCGAAATATCCTGATGGATACGGAATAAATTTATATGAAAACCCCATGAATCCTCAATTTACAGGTACACTCACTCAGAAAATTCCATATTTAATCTTAACAGGTTATTGGGGAGGCGGTGAGCAAGATATGATTTGTTTAGGGAACGATAAGCAGTGGGCATATTTAAAACATTTTAATGTGAAATGGTTTTATGCAACTTCGAAATATCCTGTCGGTTACGGAGTAAATTATTATGAAGAGCCTGAATGTATGAATTATAAAGGAAATATAGATGGATCGACATCTTTTCGAGTGTGGGGTAGAGTGGGAAATGCGGTAGATATCGGGCAGAATAGTTGGATACCTGAAAAACATGTAATTATTAAGTAACTATAGAAGCTATATTTTTTGGGGAGCATATAAAGAGTCTTCTTACTATACATAGTAAGAAGACTCTTTATATTTAAAAGTGAAAATACATGATACATAGTCTACTCATATGAAATGAATTACATGTAGAAAACACACTGTTTTCACAATGACTGTGTATAGTTAATTTGCATAATGATAAAAGTGAGGTATTTGAATTGAAAAAGAAGAAAATATTTATTGGAACAATTATTTCATGCATGATGCTAGCATTATCTGCATGTGGTTCCTCAGACAACGTAGTAACATCAAAAGTAGGAAATGTTACAGAGAAAGAATTAAGTAAAGAATTACGACAACAATATGGAGAAAGTACTTTATATCAAATGATGTTAAGTAAGGCATTGCTAGATAAATATAAAGTTTCAGATGAGGAAGCAAAAAAGAAAGTAGAAGAAGCAAAAGATAAAATGGGTGAAAACTTTAAATCGACTTTAGAACAACTTGGGTTGAAAAATGAAGATGAATTAAAAGAAAAAATGAAGCCAGAAATTGCATTTGAGAAAGCAATTAAAGCAACAGTTACAGATAAAGATGTGAAAGATAACTATAAACCAGAAATGAAAGTAAGTCACATTTTAGTGAAAGATGAAAAAACGGCTAAAGAAATAAAGGAGAAAGTAAATAATGGTGAAGATTTTGCTGCCTTAGCAAAACAGTATTCAGAAGATACTGGTTCAAAGGAACAGGGCGGGGAAATATCTGGTTTTGCCCCTGGACAAACAGTGAAAGAATTTGAGGAAGCTGCGTATAAATTAGATGCAGGCCAAGTAAGTGAGCCGGTTAAAACAACTTACGGTTACCATATTATTAAAGTGACGGATAAAAAAGAATTGAAGCCATTTGATGAAGTAAAGGATAAAATTCGTAAAGATATAGAACAACAAAGACTACAAGATACGACAGGTAAATGGAAACAACGAGTAGTCAATGATTTATTGAAAGACGCTGATATTAAAGTGAATAATAAAGAATTTAAAGATACATTTAAATTTCTAGAAAAGAAATAATGACTGTAATCATAATTAGAAAAGGGAACTCATATAGAGTTCCCTTTTTCTAATTAGTGTGTGAGTTATAAATAGATAGTAAGACAATACAATATTACATTTAAATATTAAGAATTACAATGGGAAATTATGGATTATAATTATTTCAACGAAAGTGGATATTCTACGGTTTTCATTATGCAAGTTTATTACATATATTTACTCTTTAATAATAGATATCGAACATAATTTAAAAAATAATACATATAATGTTTTTGAATAAATATTTAACATGGATAATTAGTAAAAAGCTGAGCATTCGATTGGAAAGGATGTTCTTTTTCATATGAAAATTTTAGGATAAAGAATGAATCGTTTTAAACGCGTCATTTACCACATCAATAAATTAAGGTGGTGGAGAATATATGAAAGTAATCTTTCAAGGAGAGGGCGGCGCGAAAATTTTTGAGTCATATGATGAAAATGTAAGTGATTTATTGGCTATATTAAAAGAAACGAAAGGGATTAAAATCGGGATGGTTGAGTATAAAGTGTTAAAGTACGAACTTAATTATTTTCGTCATCCGAAAAAAGCGGATACAGAGAGAGAGTTACATATAATAGTACAACCTAAGTATATGTAATAAAATATAATAATAAAAATCATTGATTCAGTTTTGTAAAGTTCCATAGAGTATGTAAGAAAAGAGAGTGTTGTAAATGCTCTCTTTTCTTATGCTTTGTGAGTTCGTTCATCATAGTATATGTTTTCAGTTATAGATGGTTAATAAACGATAAAAATTTAAAACTTTTTCGTTTAGGCAGGGATTTTATATTTAAGTAAATAAATATACTATGAAGTATTTTTTATACGAATACTGGAGGAGTATAAAATGAGTTTAGCAAGTTACATAGGCTGTAATGTAGAAATTCCGTTAACGGATCCGGATTCTAATAATCTAATTGTTTTTGGACCGTGTTTTTCAGATGAAAGTATGCTTGAAATTGTACAAGATTATCAATTCCAAACAAATTACACATATGAGGTTTCAACTAGTTGGGGAATTGAACTTGTCGAGTGGCAAAATGTAAAGGGAAAAAAGAAGCGAAAGAAAAACTTTTAACTTTATGCAAGATTATGGAAGGTTATTTGGAAGATGGAGACTATTTTGAATTATTTAGTTGTTGGGTTGGTGATGAAGATAAGGAACGAGTAGGGGAATTGAACTTAAAAATAAATCATTTTAATATAGATGAATTATGTATTCCAGAAAGAACATTAGTTAGGATAGAAAAATAAGCTTTGAAATATTTTTTAGAAAAAGGCGATTTCACTTTGGGTGAAGTCGCCTTTTAGTTGTTATATGCATGTTATATAAGAAATGAGAAGTTTATTTGATAAAGGAAAAAAGTATGGAGATAAATAAAATTATGTTTTTTGTTAAGAAATAATAAGTATGGCTCTTCTCAAAAGAACGTAAGTTCGTGTATAATAGGAACGAATGTTCTTTTAAGAGGTAACCTAATTATAGTTTAGAAGTAAATCCGAGTTTAGTAAGTATTAAAAATAACTAAGGGATAGTATGGCTAAATAAATGTATAAATGATCAAGGAGATAAAAAATGAACGATGTAAAGATACAAAAAGAAGAAAGAGAGTGGGTTCCGTTTACAGTAATGTCCGAACAACTTTTAAATATGAGAAAGATTATTGGAGAGAAATTAAAAGTACAAAAACCGCTTTTAACAAATGAAGCAAAAGAGAGAATTTCTGATAAATTATTAACGTCATTACTGTCTGAGAAAGAAATATTGGTAACATATTTTGAAGATGGTTACATACTAACAAGCTACATGACTGTTGTACATATCAATCCGGTAAAACAAATTGTAATTTGTACAGACGCCTTTTATAAAACTTACGTATTTAACGCTATGGATATTATTGAAATAACGTAAAAGAAGCTGAATATTAAATGGCAGCTTCTTTTATTTCTGATTTATGAGACAAATAATACAAGAAAAAGCAGCTAGCTTCGTGCTAGCTGCTGAGCCCCAGGGAAAGGGAGAAAAAGATAGGGTACTCCAAAATCAACAAGAGCTGTCAAACAGCCTGATTATAGTATAGACAAATTAAAATTTTCTATACAGAAAGTTGAACATAAGATTAGGCTGTACCCACTTGGTTTTGATCTGCAAGGTCAGAATCAAATGTATTGGTCGCGCTAACACCGCTAAAAGTATTAACAACAAAACCAACGTTTGATGCGCCGGAACCATTATAAGCTTTCGTATTTTCTTTCGGAGATACGTTGTAGAAATCACCTAAGTTAAATGATCCATTGCTATTTTGTACAACTAAATTTCCTACAACTGATGGCATAATTTTCACCTGCTTTATAATAAGTTGTTAACATTACTATATGGAGTTATAGTCCAGATGGTTCATACAATAAAAATTGTGGAATAGTAAAACGTTTGGAGCGTAGATTTCAATAAAAGTGTGTTAAAATTAATATAATAAAGTTGAGTAATTTTTTTAAAAAATTTGTATAATTGATATATATGAAAATAAAGGAGGCAAAATGTAATGAAAGATATTATGAAAAAAGTTGATTTAACAGATGCCAAATCAAGTAATCTTGTTGCATTAATTTATAGTAATGAAGTTATATTAGTTGAAGACGCATTTTGTCCAAATGAAATAAAATTAAAGTTTAATGAAATTGCAATTTTATCTGCAATTAAAACAGCCCATATTGCGAAAGTGTCTATTAGGAAAGAACTTGAAGCGCTTTTTCATGATACGGGTGTTATATTAGTGAAACAAAATGTTGATTATGGTAGTAGCCAATCTATTACCATGCATTTTGAGCAATTTAAAAAATTGCAAGATGAGATTGAACATTTAAATAAAAGTATATAATAAAGCAGCTAAATAAAGGTTCTATCATAAAGGTGGAATGTGTTGTGTTGAAAAAGTGGTTTAAAAATTATTTGGGTGAATCGCATTGTAAACATAAATATATTTTTATTAAGATGCAGGATAATGAGGATTTTAAAAAAGGTACATTAGGTGTAGTTTATATTTACCGGTGTGAGAAATGTGGAAAAGAGAAGTTGAAATGTAAAAACAATAATGAAATAAACAATGAATTTTTAGATATATAGAAAAAAGTAACCATGATGGTTACTTTTTTTACTTATGTATGCAATATCAAAACCATTACTAAAGTATGAGTTGAGTTGATACTATAGTAAATCGCTGAATAAAAATGAAGAGAGTAAGATATAGGGAAGGAGGATGAGAGAAATGAAGCGAAAAGAAATTAGTAAATCTGTAATTATTACAGGTGTGACACAAGGGTTAGGACGTGCGATGGTTGATCGATTTCATGAATTAGGGTGGAACATATATGGTTGTGGACGTTCAAAAGATAAAATTGAAGAACTAAAAAAACAGTACAGTAAAATACATGATTTCCAAGTAATTGATGTTTCAGATTCTCAGCAAGTTAATAACTGGGCAAATTATATATTTAATAGACATACGGCTCCCGATCTGATAATAAATAATGCATCGATTGTAAATCAAAATGCACAACTTTGGAAAATTACGGCTCAAGAATTCGAAAATGTAATGAATGTAAACGTGAATGGTGTAGTAAATGTAATAAGAGCGTTTGTTCCCGCAATGGTAGCTAGGAAAGAAGGAATTATCATTAATATGAGTTCTAGTTGGGGGAGAGAAGGTGAAGCTGAGCTTGCGCCATATTGTGCCTCGAAATTTGCAATTGAAGGTATCACTAAATCTATGGCCCTGGAATTACCCCATGGCATGGCTGTAGTTGCTTTAGATCCTGGGGGGGAGTATTAGTACTCCAATGCTGAAGTCATGTGCGCCACAATATATAAATGAATCGCCTACACCTGAAACTTGGTCACATAACGCAATTGAATATATATTGAATATAACAATAGATAAAAATGGAGATTCATTGACATGCCCAGCATGCGTATAAAAAGCACCTTTAAGGTGCTTTTTATATTAGTAGCACATTAGATCATTCACAAAATTACATCTGAAAAATAAAATAAAAGATTAAGGGTGAGATTTGTTTGTTTTGAAAGCTTTAGAAAATATTTGAATAGGTGATAAAAATGAATCCAAGCAGTTTAAAATTGACAGGGGCATGGTTTCAAGTAGGGGGGAATCTTACAGCTGCTATTGGAACGACAAGAGGATTTATGGGAGAAGAGAAAGTTGAATCGGAACTTGTTATTGTAGGAAGCTCATTACAAGCCCTCGGGTATATATTACAAATCATTGCGAGCAATTATGATGATGGGGAAGAAAAAAGAGAGAATCAAAGTAAATTACTTGATCAAATAGGAATTGAGTTATTAGCATTAGGAAATATATCAAATGTAATAGGAATATATTTTAATATAAATGAACAATTGAAAGAAAATGATTATCTTATCATTACAGGGAACAGTTTACAATCGATTGGTGCCTTTTTAGGGGTAGAAGCAGCTTTGGTGGATATAAATGTATTACAGAAAATTATTATACTAGGTAACTCCATGCAAAGTTTAGGGGCTGGATTACAAGCGTATCAAGGTGTTTTAAATGTATTGAAAGATGAGAAAGAAAATAAAGATAGTATTTTTGATAAGAAGGATGAGAGAATCATTGCACTCATTGGTATTTGGATACAAGCGATAGGAACGTTAATTTCTGCAATTGGAATAACTGCAATAGAGGAAGAAAATAGGCTAGAAAACAATGAAAAGTCTGAAATACTTATATAAATAGAAGGAGATACATTGATTTTAGAGGCAGGTTAAGATTAAAATGGTAGTAGGTTTTTTTGCGTATATTTTGAAAAGTGATATATAAAATACAAAATAAGGAGTTTTCAAGGGATGATGTATTTATTAGCAATTTTTCTTCCACCTGTTGCTGTATTATTTTGTGGAAAACCAATTCAGGCAATCATAAATTTCATATTAACATTAATATTTTGGGTTCCAGGAGTTATACACGCAATTCTTGTAGTGCATGATAAAAAAGCTGATCGGCGTTTGAAAAAACAAATTCAAGCATATGATGAAATTAATAAGAGGAATCGAAGATAATTCATCTGTGAAATATTTTTAAAAAAAGGAGGATTAACCTCCTTTTTTTGTGGGTGTTAAGTTTAAATTTTTGTGTGGCGGAAAGAATTTTTAATATAAGTTTTATGGTAATAACTTTTAGATTGTGCATGTAATAGGCCAATATAAATACTTTCTGGTACATTAAAGAAATCGTACATACCATTCTTTAATTGGATTCGCAAAATCATAGAAAAAGGATTATAGCCAACAGCAACTATATTTTTTGAAATCACGGGAGATAGCTTCATCATTACGCAACTCCTCACTTTTTATTTTTAATAATTTCTTGTAGATGTTGAGGTTGTGAAGTTGAAATCCTTATAATTTAAGAGGTATTATACTTATATGCAATATATTAAATGTTTGTTATACGTAATTATAAGGAAGTTCACACGAAGTACATATCGTTGTGCTATTTTTATTTCACCTTTGATTTATAAATAAGAAAATATTGACCATTTGAAAAAAAGGTATATTATTTATACGAGGTATTAAAAATTCACTTTTTACATTCTATGCTTAAAGGGGCAGCGTTATTAGGAAAAATAGAAGTGAAAATAGTTTGTATAAGAAGTATTCTAAAAATTATAATCTGTGAATTGGGAAAATATTGAATGCTCCAGGTCAATATACTTTCTTAATCAAATTCATTTTAGAAAGTGACCTCAATATTTTTAAGTAAATCAACGGGAGAATTGAAAGGCAGGAGAAAGTAACATGTCAGAAAATTATCGTTCTCGAGAGGAACGACGACAAGTTAAAAAGAAAAAACAGCCAGCTTCTAAAACACAAAAACCAAAAGGTAAAACATCATTCTTTCGCAAGTTTTTAATTACTTGTTTATTACTTGGTATTGTTGGTTTAGTGGCGGGGGTTGCTACCTTTTTTGTAATGATTAAGGATGCACCAAAACTTGAGAAAGCAAAACTTGTTAATCCGTTATCCTCAAAAATTTATGATAAAAACGGGGATTTGGTATATGAATATGGAAAAGAAAAAAGGACGAATGTTACGTATGAGCAAATACCTAAATTAGTAGAAAATGCATTTTTAGCGACAGAAGATTCACGTTTTTATGAGCATAGCGGAGTAGATTTTAAAGGTACTGCCCGTGCTGTTCTAGTAAGTCTTAAAGGAGATTATGGTTCTCAAGGTGGAAGTACGATAACACAGCAAGTTATTAAAAACTACTTCTTATCAATGGACAAAACACCAAAGCGTAAGGCGCAAGAAATATATTTAGCTTATAAGCTAGAACAACAGTATTCAAAACATGAGATATTAGAGATGTACTTAAATAAAATTAACTTAGGAAACCGTTCATATGGGATCGCAACAGCAGCACAAAACTACTATGGTAAAGAATTGAAGGACTTAACATTACCAGAAGTTGCGATGCTTGCAGGTTTACCGAAAGCACCGAATAACTATGATCCAACGAAAAAAGAAAATGTTCAAAAAGCAACAGAAAGAAGAAATGTTGTTCTAAACTTAATGAATCGACATGGATATATAACAAAACAGGAAATGGAAGAAGCATCAAAAGTTGACGTAGAAAAGGGACTCAAGCCTGCAACTCAACTACAAACAATGCCATATCCTGCATTTATGGATGCAGTTGTGAAAGAAGTAGAAAAAGAATTGCCAGATGCTAATATCGGTTCTGACGGTTTAGAAATTTATACAACGTTAGATCCGAAAGCACAGAAACTTGCTGATAATATTTTAAATAATAATATCATTGATTATCCGAACGATAAATTCCAAGGTGCATTTACATTTATGGATACGAAAACAGGAGAAGTTCGTGCTATAGGTAGTGGCCGTGGAGAAAATAAAGCTGTATTTAAAGGGCACAATATGGCAATTGAATTAGATCGTGCAGCTGGTTCAACGATGAAGCCGATTTTCGACTACGCTCCTGCAATTGAATATTTAAAATGGGCTACGTACCATCAAATTGATGACTCTCCATTTAAGTATTCAACGGGACAAGAAGTACGAAATTCAGATAGAAGTCACATGGGTCCAATTACAATGCGTGTAGCATTAGAAAAGTCACGAAATATCCCAGCAATTAAGACTGCGAAAGAAGTCGGAATTAATAAATCAAAAGACTTCTCTGAGAAATTAGGCATTACATTTAATGCAGCACCGACTGAATCAACAGCGATTGGTACAAATGAAGTATCACCAACTGAAATAGCGGGCGCTTATGCAGCATTTGGTAATGAGGGTAAATATACGAAACCGCATTTTGTTAAGAAAGTCGTTTATCCAGATGGTAAGTCACAAAGTTTTGGACAAAAACCAAAACAAGTTATGACAGATTCTACAGCATATATGATTACAGATATGCTTCGTTCTGTAGTTACATCAGGTACTGGTACATCTGCAAATGTAGCATCTTTAGATGTAGCTGGTAAAACGGGTACGACAAACTACTCATCAAAACAATTAGCTCAATATAAAATTCCAGAAAGTGCAACTCGTGATAGCTGGTTTGCTGGATATACACCGCAATATACGATGGCAGTATGGACTGGGTATATGAAAGATGGTAAAGACGAGTATATTAGTAGTAAAAATACGAAAATTGCACAGTTGATCTTTAAAGAAATGATGAGCGAAATGGCTACAGATAAATCACGCTTTAAAATGCCAAGTAGCGTTATTCAAGAAGGTAGTGAGCTACGTATAAAAGGTGAAAAACGTGATTCATCGCCAAATACTAGCGTGCCGGATACAACGGAGCAACCAAAACAAAATCAACAGCAAAAAACTGAAGAAGAGAAAAAGCAAGAAGAATTAAAGAAACAAGAAGAACTGAAAAAACAAGAAGAACAAAAGCAACAAGAGGAACTTAAGAAGCAAGAAGAACAAAAGAAACTAGAAGAGCAAAAGAAACTAGAAGAAGAAAAGAAACAAAATGAACAAAATAACGGAAATGGTCAAGGAACGACACCTCCAGCGAATAACGGAGGAGGCCAAGGAACGACACCTCCAGCGAATAACGGAGGAGGTCAAGGAACGACACCTCCAGCGAATAACGGAGGAAGCCAAGGAACGACACCTCCAGCAAATAGCGGAGGAGGCCAAGGAACGACACCTCCAGCGAATAATGATGGAGGTCAAGGAACTCCGACCCCACCTGCAACAGGACAACCAAATAATGGTGGAAATGCAGGAGAGGTTCCTGCCAATAATGGACAATAAGAAAAATTTATAGAAAAGTTTTCAAAAAAGCACTTAAGATTTGTGGGAATTTACAATCTTAAGTGCTTTTTTTATTTTGCTATAGAAAATTTTATGTTAAGGGCTAGATAGAAGAAAAAGAGTGAATGTAGTTTATGTGGAATGTAACGTAAAGAGAGAAATGATTGTACGTGTGGGTTATCCCGGAAAGGGACTAACTGTGATGGATTACATAAAGCATTAAACAAGTGGGAATTATATTCAAATCTTTAATAAATGTCTTTCTTTAACGGTTACATTAGTTTGGAAAACAATTAAAAAGTCGGATTTCTTATTTAAGGAATTCGACTTTTTTATGTTGAAACTGGATTAAAGGTTCGCTTTATCAAAATGTAGGGGTAATACAGTGATAGCTATTAAATGTTAAACGTACCATAAAAATTTTGAAAATAAATTGAAGGGAAATGATAAAAGACTTGAGTCGGAGGTAGTGGAGGATAACTATGGCTATAAATGGTAGTACTACTGGGGTGTGTACCATGATGCCAAAATGAGGGGGTAACTTGACCGGGAATTTGATATTGTTGCCAAGTGGCGGGAAGTTCAATTCCTACATCGGAGCTAGCTGTATGAACTGCAGGAACATGTATCCCAGGAGTCGAAGGAACTACGGCAGTTACTCTTAATAATACCCACATAAAATATTCACTCCTAAGTTGTGTTAATAAATTAGTATATTCTTTTCACGCTTATAAAGGTACATATATAGGACTTTCGTTTAAAACATGCGTACAAAGTCTTAAGACTAATGTAAGCTGATGGTGGACTATTTAATATGAAAAGATACGTCTATTTGCGGAGGGAAAAGAGATCAATAAAATGTACAATGAGGTTGTTAATCGTAATATTTTACGAGTGTATGGAGGTATTTTTATGGAACGATTATGGACGAAATCATTTATTCAAATGACTTTCGCAATGTTATTTTTATTTACAGGATTTTATTTACTTGTTCCAACGCTACCGCTCTTTATTAAAGAGATAGGTGGCAATGAATCGCAAGTTGGACTCATGATGGGGATGTTTACAATAGCTGCTGTAGTAATACGACCGATTATTGGAGGAATGCTAGATCAATATGGTAGAAGATCCTTTATTATTTTCGGACTCATCTTTTTTGGATTAACGATGTATTCCTATAATATAGCATCGACTATTGTCCTTTTAGCTGTTTTACGTGTTATTCACGGAGTAACATGGGCTGTTTCTACAACAGCTGTTGGAACAGCGATAACTGATATTATTCCAGATTCACGCCGTGGAGAAGGAATGGGCTGGTACGGGATGGCGATGACAATTGCAATGGCCATCGGACCTATGATTGGATTATGGGTTGTGCAAAATTATTCATTTAATGGTCTATTTTTATTAGCGACGTTGTTATCTTTTATGGCAGTCGTATTATCACTAATAACGAAGATGCCATTTACGCCACAAAAAGAAAAAGGGAAAATTCAGCTATTTGAGAAATCCGTATTAACAATCACGATTGTAGTATTCTTTTTATCGTTTGCATATGGAGGAATAACAACATTTTTACCGTTATTTGCATCATCAATTCATGTGAATCCGGGAACTTTCTTTCTTGTATATGCAATTGCATTAACAATTGTAAGACCAATTTCAGGAAAACTATTAGATAGATATGGAGAAGTATTCATCATACTCCCAGCATTATGTATTACTATTTTAGCTATAGTTGTTTTAACTATTTCGAATGGTTTGATAGGTGTAATTATCGCAGCAACATTATACGGTATTGGATTTGGTTCAGCGCAGCCAGCTTTGCAAGCGGCAATGCTTACAATTGTTGATCCGAGTAAGAGAGGAGTTGCGAACGCTTCATTTTTTACAGCGTTTGATTTAGGAATCGGGTTAGGTGCTATTTTACTTGGAGTGGTTTCACAAATGTTTGGTTATCGTATTTTATTTTCAGGGAGTGCAATTTCAGCATTAATAGCCTTAATTATTTTCGTCTTCTTTGTAAAACAGCGATTAGGAAAAAAAGAGTTTGCGTAAACTGGAGGAATAAAGATGGAAATTTCAATTGATCGTAAAGCTCTACAATGGTTCCAGGAAGAATTACGTATAAAGCACGGTGAATCTGTACGTTTTACTGTAAGGTATGGAGGGGGTAGTTCAATTCAGCCCGGATATTCTTTAGGGGTTGTTGCAGAGAAACTAGATGGGGAAATAGTGTCAGTTGAGAAGGAAGGTATTATATTTTTTGTAGATTCTGATGATCTTTGGTATTTTCAAAACTATGATTTATTTGTAAGTTATCATGAGGAAATGGAAGAAATTCAATTTAATTATGTAAAATAATAACTTTATTAAAAATGAATAAATTTTATATAAAAATTATATTTAAGAGATAGTGAAATAAATATCATATAGTAACGAGCTGTATTTGTGTACAGCTCGTTTTTTCTATTTCGCAAATAAAATTAGAATAATAGTATATTTGGCGGTGTTATATGAAGAATCTTTATATCTTGTTTTTAAAAATACGTAAAGAAGTCTATTCTTTCTTTATAAAACATAAGAATTATTTTCAAAAAATTGTATTGTTACAGTAAGAAAAGTGTAGGAAACTTATCATTATAAAATAAATTGAAATCTTCTAAAAACTCTGATACATTGAAATAGAAATGTAGTTTCACAATATTGTAAAGGCTTACAGTTATGTGCACGAAGATCTATTAGGATTGGAGGAAATAATGATGAAAGCTGAAGAAAAATTTTCCCCGGGATTAGATGGTATAGTGGCAGCGGAGACGAAGATATCGTTTCTTGACACAGTAAAAGGTGAAATTGTAATTCAAGGGTATGACTTAATCGAACTCTCAAAAACAAAAGAGTATTTAGACATTGTGCACCTTTTATTGGAGGAACACCTACCGAATGAGGATGAAAAAGCAACACTTGAAAAGAAATTAAAAGAAGAATATGCAGTACCAGAAGGTGTATTCAACGTACTAAAGGCATTGCCTAAAGAGACGCATCCTATGGATGGATTACGTACAGGTGTGTCGGCATTAGCTGGTTACGATAATGATATCGAAAACCGTTCGTTAGAAGTGAATAAAAGCCGAGGGTACAAGCTGTTAAGTAAAGTGCCAAACATTGTAGCGAATAGCTATCATATTTTAAATAATGAGGAGCCAATCGAACCTCTTAAAGAATTATCTTATAGTGCGAATTTCTTCTATATGTTAACTGGAAAAAAACCAACTGAACTTGAGGAAAAGATCTTTGATCGTTCCCTTGTTTTATATAGTGAACATGAAATGCCAAACTCTACATTTACAGCTCGCGTTATTGCATCAACACAATCAGATTTATATGGTGCTTTAACAGGGGCAGTTGCATCTTTAAAAGGAAGTTTACATGGCGGTGCAAATGAAGCGGTTATGTACATGCTTTTAGAAGCTGGTAATGTTGAGAAATTTGAAGAGTTATTACAGAAGAAACTATATAACAAAGAAAAAATTATGGGCTTTGGACACCGTGTTTATATGAAGAAAATGGATCCAAGAGCACTTATGATGAAGGAAGCTTTAAAACAGTTATGCGATGTAAAAGGTGATTATACACTATATGAAATGTGTGAAGCTGGAGAAAAGATTATGGAGAAGGAAAAAGGAATTTATCCAAATCTTGATTATTATGCAGCTCCAGTATATTGGATGTTAGGTATTCCAATTCAACTTTATACACCAATCTTCTTTAGCTCTAGAACAGTAGGATTATGTGCGCACGTTATTGAGCAACATGCAAATAATCGTTTGTTCCGTCCACGTGTAAATTATATTGGCGAGCGACATGTACTTAGTAAATAAGAACAACTGGGGAGTTGTTAGCGCCGCCCGCCAGATGGGTGTTTGACCGACACCCATCATTAATAATAACGAATTTTCGACAGAAAGGGAAGGATAGCATGATTAAAACAAATGAAATTAAGCAAAAAGATGCATTATTAGAAGAGATTACGGATTATGTATTGAATAAAGAGGTTACTAGTGCAGAAGCATTCAGTACAGCTCGTTACGTATTACTTGATACACTTGGGTGTGGAATTTTAGCACTGCAATATCCAGAATGTACGAAATTACTAGGACCAGTTGTGCCAGGAACAATCGTGCCAAATGGTACACGTGTACCAGGTACGTCTTATGTACTAGATCCAGTAAAAGGTGCATTTAATATCGGATGTATGATCCGTTGGTTAGATTATAACGATACTTGGCTTGCAGCAGAGTGGGGACATCCATCTGATAACTTAGGCGGAATATTAGCGGTCGCAGATTATATTAGTCGCGTTCGTATTTCAGAAGGAAAAGAAGCTTTAAAAGTACGTGAAGTACTAGAAATGATGATTAAAGCACATGAAATTCAAGGCGTGCTTGCTTTAGAAAATAGCTTAAACCGCGTTGGTCTTGACCATGTATTGTATGTAAAAGTAGCTACAACTGCCGTAGTTGCAAAAATGCTTGGCGGAACACGTGAAGAAATCTTTAATGCATTATCACATGCATGGATTGATAATTCTAGTCTTCGTACATATCGTCATGCTCCGAATACTGGCTCACGTAAATCATGGGCAGCAGGTGATGCAACAAGCCGCGGTGTTCATCTTGCAATGACTGCTCTAAAAGGTGAAATGGGTTATCCAACAGCATTATCTGCACCAGGATGGGGATTCCAAGATGTATTATTTAACAAACAAGAATTAAAATTAGCTAGACCACTAGAGTCTTATGTAATGGAAAATGTATTATTTAAAGTATCATATCCAGCAGAATTCCATGCACAAACAGCTGCAGAATGTGCAGTGAAGTTGCATCCGGAAATTAAAGAAAGATTAGGTGAAATTGACCGTATTACAATTACAACTCATGAATCAGCAATTCGTATTATTGATAAAGAAGGTCCATTAAATAACCCAGCTGATCGTGATCATTGCTTACAATACATTACCGCAATTGGTTTATTAAAAGGAGATATCGTTGCAGACGATTATGAAGATGCAGTAGCAAACGATCCACGTGTAGACGAATTACGTAATAAGATGGTTGTTGTTGAAAACAAACAGTACAGTTTAGATTACCTTGATCCGAACAAGCGCTCAATCGCCAACGCTGTTCAAGTTCACTTTAAGGATGGCACAGTAACAGAAAATGTGGAATGTGAATATCCACTTGGTCACCGTTTCCGTAGAGACGAAGCAATTCCAAAAGTTATTCAAAAATTCACTGCAAATATGGCAGGTCATTATTCTAGTAAGCAACAAGAAGAAATTCATGAAGTTTGTTTAAATGAAGAAAAACTAGAAAATATGAATGTAAACGAATTTGTAGATCTATTCTTAATTTAATAATAGGGGGAATTTAGAATGGCTTGGGTTGTGAAAAAGCAGTCAACACAAGAGGAGCTTGCGAATCGATTCCGAGCTTTAGTAGAAGCAAATGAAATTTTGCAAATTCCAGGTGCTCATGATGCAATGGCGGCTTTAGTTGCAAAAAATACAGGTTTTTCAGCTCTTTATTTATCCGGAGCTGCTTATACTGCAAGTAAAGGTTTACCAGATTTAGGTATCGTGACGTCTACTGAAGTGGCTGAGAGAGCAAGAGATTTAGTAAGAGCTACAGACTTACCTGTTCTTGTTGACATTGATACAGGATTTGGTGGTGTACTAAATGTAGCGAGAACAGCTGTAGAAATGGTGGAAGCGAAAGTAGCAGCTGTCCAAATTGAAGATCAACAATTACCAAAAAAATGTGGACATTTAAATGGTAAGAAACTTGTTACTACAGAAGAATTGGTTCAAAAAATTAAAGCGATTAAAGAAGTTGCACCGAGCTTATACATTGTAGCACGTACTGATGCTCGCGGCGTTGAAGGATTAGATGAAGCAATTGAAAGAGCAAATGCATATGTAAAAGCAGGTGCAGATGCAATTTTCCCTGAAGCGCTTCAATCAGAGGAAGAATTCCGTCTATTTAATAGTAAGGTAAATGCACCTTTACTTGCGAATATGACTGAATTCGGAAAAACTCCATATTATAGTGCAGAGGAATTTGCGAACATGGGCTTCCAAATGGTTATTTATCCTGTAACTTCACTTCGCGTTGCAGCGAAAGCGTATGAAAATGTGTTTACTTTAATTAAAGAAACAGGTTCTCAAAAAGATGCACTTTCTAATATGCAAACGAGAAGTGAATTATACGAAACAATTTCATATCATGACTTTGAAGAGTTAGATACTGGTATTGCAAAAACAGTATTATCAGAAGATCAATAGATAAAGCAGTGAAGGCGATGAAAATACATCTTTGGCAAAATAAAATGCTTGATGTGAAAAATCATCGCCTTCTATTTTCAAAAAAGATATTCCACTCATCGTAGACGAGCATAAGCAAAAAGCTATGAAGGCCGAATGATAGGGGGATACATATGGAGCAAACGAAGTTACCATGGGATGAATTTTTTTCACTCAATAAAGATATAAATCATACTTACTTTACACCAGAAGATTTTTCAGGTGATGAAGATTTAATCGCAAAAACGACAGAACAATTCGTTAAACAAGAAATTGTTCCACAAATGGAGAATATTGAACAACATAACTATAAAGTTTCTCGTCAATTATTTGAGAAAGCTGGGGAACTTGGATTATTAGGCATTGAGGTACCAGAAGATTATGGCGGGTTCGAGTTAGGAAAGGCTGTCTCAGGTCTTGTAGCAGAGAAAATGGGTTACGCTGGTGCATTTAGCGTTTCATTTAATATACACGCTGGTGTCGGTACATTGCCTTACATATATTACGGAACGAAAGAACAGAAAGAAAAATATTTACCAAAAATCGCATCGGGAGAATGGATTGGGGCTTATGCTTTAACTGAGCCAAATGCTGGTTCGGATGCATTAAGTGCAAAAACGAGCGCAGTATTGAATGAAGAGGGAACAGCTTGGAAGTTAAATGGTGAGAAGCAATGGATTACAAATGCTCATATGGCAGATGTATACGTTGTTTTTGCGAAGACAAATAAAGGAATGACAGCATTTATTGTCGAAAGAACATGTGAAGGTGTATCCATTGGGTTAGAAGAAAAGAAAATGGGTATTAAAGGTTCTTCAACGGCGACTCTTATTTTAGAAGATGTTGTCATCCCTGTTGAAAATGTTTTAGGGGAAGTTGGGAAAGGGCATCACGTAGCTCTTAATATTCTTAACTTTGCTAGACTTAAACTTGCTTTTGGAAATATTGGAACAGCAAAACAAGCAATTGGTTTGTCAGTTCAATATGGAAAAGAGCGAAAACAGTTCCAAACGGAATTAGTAGACTTTACGATGATTCAAGAGAAAATTGCAAATATGATCATTGCTACATATGGAGCAGAAAGTGCAGCTTACCGTACAGCAGGTGTAATTGATGAAGCAATTCATGAGAGCGATGAAGATCTTATGAAAAAAATGTCTCAATTTGCAATTGAATGTGCACTAAATAAAGTAAATGCTTCTGAAACACTTGCTTATATTGTAGATGAAGCTATACAAATTCATGGTGGTTACGGTTATATGCAAGAGTATGAGGTAGAACGATTATATCGTGATGCTAGAATTAGTCGTATTTTTGAAGGAACGAACGAAATTAATAGATTAACAGTTGCCAAAATGTTAATGAAGCAAATCGAACCATTAGAAGATACTGAAGTAGAAAGTGATGTAGCAAATGTCGAAAGAAACCATCGTTACATTTTATTAGCGAAAAAATTGTTGAAACAATCTTTGAAAACGCTCTCTAAAACTCCAAGTCTAAAAATCGACCAAGAACAAGAATATTCACGTGTAATATCAAATATGTTGACGGACGTGTACGTCATGGAATCAGCGTTTTTACGTACGAGAAAAGCAGTAAGTAAAAATGGTGAGGAAAAAGAACGTACGAAGCAACAAATAACGGATGTTATTTGTGAAGAAGGATATCGTAAAGTAGAAGAAGCGGCGATTTCTGTACTTTCAGCGGCTGTCACAGAAGAACAAGATAGACATGTGATTTTAGCTGAAATCCGTCAATTATTAGTACCTTTATACACGAACGTATTTACGAAGAAGAGAGAAATTGCGAAAGCTATTATAAATCGTGGGAAATATATTGTGTAAATAGGAGGAAAGCGATATGAAAAAGATTGGTTTTATCGGTTTAGGTAACATGGGTCTTCCGATGTCAAAAAATCTAGTTAAATCAGGTTACACAGTATATGGCGTGGACTTAAATAAAGAGGCAGAAGCGTCCTTTGAAAAAGAAGGCGGAATTATCGGTCTATCAATCTTAAAACTAGCAGAAACATGTGATGTAGTTTTTACAAGTTTACCTTCACCTCGCGCTGTTGAAGCGGTATATTTTGGAGCAGAAGGATTATTTGAAAATGGTCACTCGAATGTAGTTTTCATTGATACAAGTACGGTATCGCCGCAGTTAAACAAACAATTAGAGGAAGCTGCAAAGGAAAAGAAAGTAGACTTTTTAGCAGCACCTGTGAGTGGTGGAGTAATCGGAGCCGAAAACCGTACATTAACGTTTATGGTTGGTGGATCAAAAAAGGTATATGAGAAAACGGAATCTATCATGGGCGTACTAGGCGCGAATATTTTCCACGTTAGTGAGCAGATTGATAGTGGTACAACTGTTAAGTTAATTAATAACTTATTAATTGGTTTTTATACAGCTGGTGTGAGTGAAGCTTTAACATTAGCAAAAAAGAACAATATGGATTTAGATAAAATGTTTGATATTTTAAATGTAAGTTACGGTCAAAGTAGAATTTATGAACGTAATTTTAAAAGTTTTATAGCACCTGAAAACTACGAGCCAGGATTTACTGTGAACTTATTGAAGAAAGATTTAGGATTTGCAGTTGACTTAGCTAAGGAAAGCGAACTCCATTTACCGGTAAGCGAAATGTTATTAAACGTATATGACGAAGCGAGTCAAGCTGGATATGGTGAAAACGATATGGCTGCTTTATATAAGAAAGTTAGCGAGCAATTAATTTCTAATCAAAAATAAATTATACAAAGGAGAGAATACAATGATTACAACTGAAATTAAACGAGTAAAAAATCACATTAACGGTGAGTGGGTTGAATCGACAGGTACGGAAGTAGAAGCAGTTCCAAATCCAGCGACTGGAAAAATTATCGCTTACGTTCCACTATCTCCAAAAGAAGATGTTGAAAAAGCTGTTGAAGCGGCAAAAGCAGCATTCGAAATGTGGTCTAAAGTACCAGTTCCGAATCGTTCAAGAAATTTATATAAATATTTACAGCTATTACAAGAAAACAAAGATGAGCTTGCGAAAATCATTACGCTAGAGAATGGTAAGACGCTAACGGATGCAACAGGTGAAGTACAGCGTGGTATTGAAGCGGTAGAACTTGCAACATCTACACCAAATCTAATGATGGGTCAAGCGCTGCCGAATATTGCTAGCGGAATTGATGGATCAATTTGGCGCTACCCAATCGGAGTTGTTGCTGGTATTACGCCGTTTAACTTCCCGATGATGATTCCGTTATGGATGTTCCCACTTGCAATTGCTTGCGGTAATACATTCGTATTAAAAACATCGGAAAGAACGCCACTTTTAGCGGAGCGACTTGTAGAATTATTCTATGAAGCAGGTTTCCCAAAAGGCGTATTAAATTTAGTACAAGGCGGAAAAGATGTTGTAAATAGCATTTTAGAAAATAAAGATATTCAAGCTGTTTCGTTCGTCGGTTCTGAGCCAGTAGCTCGTTACGTATATGAAACAGGTACGAAACACGGAAAACGTGTACAAGCGTTAGCAGGTGCGAAAAACCATGCGATTGTAATGCCAGATTGCAATCTTGAGAAAACAGTACAAGGTGTAATTGGATCTGCATTTGCAAGTAGTGGAGAGCGCTGCATGGCATGCTCAGTAGTAGCAGTAGTGGATGAAATTGCTGATGAATTCATTGATGTATTAGTAGCAGAAACGAAAAAATTAAAAGTAGGCGATGGCTTTAGCGAAGATAACTATGTTGGACCATTAATTCGTGAATCTCATAAAGAGCGCGTTTTAGGCTATATTAATAGTGGTGTAGCAGATGGGGCAACTTTATTAGTAGATGGCCGTAAAATTAATGAAGAAGTTGGAGAAGGTTATTTTGTAGGTGCGACAATCTTTGATGGCGTGAATCAAGAAATGAAAATTTGGCAAGATGAAATTTTTGCTCCAGTATTAAGCATTGTACGTGTTAAAGATTTAGAAGAAGGTATTAAACTAACAAATCAATCTAAATTTGCAAATGGTGCGGTTATTTATACGTCAAATGGTAAACATGCACAAACGTTCCGTGATAACATCGATGCTGGTATGATTGGTGTAAATGTAAATGTTCCAGCACCAATGGCATTCTTCGCATTTGCAGGAAATAAAGCTTCATTCTTTGGTGATTTAGGTACAAATGGTACAGATGGCGTTCAATTCTATACACGTAAAAAAGTTGTAACTGAGCGCTGGTTTTAATAAAGAGTAGACTGTCAGATTAGTTGTGAAATGAAAAACACCACTATTAATAGTGGTCAGAGTGTTGGGAAACCCTTTAGGGTTCCCCACACTCTGGAATCATTTTGATTTTAGCGAATAAAAACAACATAAAATAATAGAGTTTCAAAAAAATAGCCCTCCACCAGACCTTTTTTGGTCAGATGGAGGGCTATTTTTTTCATGTTTTGACAAGTTGCGGTGAGATAAGCCTGCATTTGGACAGACTTCAGCCCCCGAAATCGAGCATATCGATAGCCATGTAGTTCTTTGGCGTCCGCAAAGCTTCGCTCTATAGTTGAACAGCGTACTTTGTACAACTTTTTCCCTGTAACTGTTAGTTTGTT
>NZ_FNUW01000031.1:0-65554 GCF_900108285.1 Bacillus sp. ok061
GAATAGCTCGATCACGTAAGCGTTTCTGTTTTTGCTCCTCCGTACATTTATAAACCACAATGCGAGTGGGTAGTTTGTCTTTGCTCCCTACATATACATCATGTAATTCATACACTTGGCCAGGTTGTAATTGGTTCATGATGTCTTCCAAATGAATTTGTATATATACTGGCCTCAGTTGAGCAGGTTTTGTTTTAAATACCACTGTTTCGAATTCTTTTCTATATATTTTAGTTGGTAATTTAAGACGCGATAAATAATACCCTTCCTTATCTTGGATCGATTTAAAGTCTTGTAAACGAAAATATCCTAAGTCACGAATATATAGTTCATTCTTTTGTGCCATACCCATTCGAGTCGCACCATACGCCTGATCACTGCGTTTTCCTGGTTCAATTTTCACATCAGAAAACTCTCCACTCAACAAGTCATACTCTAATTGAATTTTCACACCAGCTGTATGACTACAGCCTCCGGCACCAGGATAAGTAGCTGCGAATCGATCTGGAACTTGAAAGGTTGTAGAATCAAGGATGCGAATCCGCTCAAAGTAAGCAGAAAGAGAATGAGAAATTGTAGATAATCCCAATTTTAGCTTGTAGCAGTGTAGTAAATACAGTTCGAAAGAAGAAGGCTACAGAAGCCGAGTTAAATCGCCCATTAAGTCCCTCAGGACTTAATAAAATTCCTGTTGAAGTTTCTAATTGACTACAAAGTTGAGTAAGAGAGGTAGTAGCGATTTGTTTATTTAACCATACACACAAAGATAAAAAATGGTGCCCATGGCACTTACGTTTTCGTTTCATTCCGCCTGCTTCTATTGCTAATCAATTAAGTGTAGCAGGAGACATATAGCGATATAACTCTTCAGCAAATAAAGACAACTCTTGTTTTTGATGCATATTCATAAAAAGCACGTCACCCTTTCTCATTAACATAAGAGAATAGTAACGTGCTTTTAAGTTTAAGAATAGTCTAAATCCTTAAGTTGATGGCTGTGTGGTAATACCCCATATAGTTTAGATAAAACAAGTTCAAATGATATAAAGGTTTCTCACTTTGGAAATCAACGTGAGTCATTGCATCTTTATCTAGACGTAGTGGGATACAAAAGTTTGAACTGCAACAATTGCATGGGGATATTTATTGTATTATCTGAACTACGCAGGAAATAAATGGCATAGATACATTCGGGAATATCGCTTCCTCCAACTGAAAAGGCAGGCTAATCAAAAGAAAGAGAAATGATTATATGAAAACATCACTTCTCTTTCTTTGTATTTACGAGTGGTTCCAAAAAGAAGGAATGGTTGCCGTACCACATAAATGATTACTTTTTCATCCATGCATCTACTAATTTTTTATTCTTTTTTATCCATTTTTCAGCGGCCTGTTCAGGGTCATTCGATTCATTAATCATGGTCATCAACGTTCCGAGTTGCTCATCGGTCATGTTCCAGTTATCAAAATACTTTATAAGCTCTGGATAATCTTTTTCAAATCCTTTACGAACAGAGTAATAAATATCATCTTTTTCTCCATACACCTTTTTAGGATCTTTTAAATATTTAAGATCAAACTCTGAAAAAGCCCAATGTGGATTCCATAATGTTACTGCAATGGGTTTCTTTTGACTATATGCTTTTTTTAATTCACTCATCATAGCGGCTTCTGAAGATTGAACAAGATTTAGCTCTATCCCATATTTGTGTATCGCTTTATCTGTTAAGCCCATTAAACTGCTACCAGGTTCAATACCAATGATTTTGTTGTTAAATTTATCTTTATTTGCATTCAAATCCTCAATACTATTGATATCTGTCATGTATGAAGGAACAACTAAACCAAGACCAGTACCTTTATACCACGCTGACTTTATTACAACATCATCCTTATATTTTTCATATAATGGCTTATCAGTAATTGGTAGCCAGACCTCTAAGTTGGCGTCCACATCTCCTCGTGCTACCCCGGTCCAAATGGCTGCCTTTTCTAAATATAACAATTCAACTTTATAACCTTTTTGCTCAAGTAATACTTTCCACATATTTGCGGTAGCTATGTTTTCTTTCCAACTCGTTACACCAATTTTAATTTTTCCCTTTGCATTACTGTTCGCGCCACTACAAGAAGTAGTAATTATACTAATTAATAATAGTATGCACAGAAGCCATATTTTTTTCTTCATCAAGCTCCTCCTAGTCTCTATGATTAGATATTTCTTCTTTAATTAACGCAGAAAATTATTTCAGTAAAGCTAAATACTTTATAATTATAAATAAATATTTTATAATTATAACTATCAATAATATAAACTAACTATTAATAGCTTAACAAAAAAATAAAAAAAAGTCTTTGATGAACTATTGTAATGTACTATTTGGTTTAAAAATAGTTACAGTATTTGTATAGAGTCAAAGAAAAGGAGTGAAAGAATGAAAGAAACGAAATTACGTGTTGAAAACGTTACAAAAGTATTTGGAAAGAATCCTTCTAAAGGAATCGCTTTACTAGAAGAGGGAAAAAGCAAAGCTGATATATTAAAAGAAACTGGTATGAATATTGGCGTGAACCAGGCAAAATTCGATGTTTATGCTGGTGAAATATTTGTCATTATGGGATTATCCGGTAGTGGGAAATCTACACTTGTTCGTATGTTAAATCAGTTAATCAAACCGACTTCTGGCCATATATATATTGATGGTGAAGATATCGCAACAATGGGAAAAGAATCTCTTCGAAAAGTAAGAAGAAACAAAATGAGTATGGTATTTCAAAAATTCGCCTTATTCCCTCATCGAACGGTTTTACAAAATGTTGCATATGGTTTAGAAATACAAAAAGTATCAAAAGAAGAACGAGAAACAAAAGCGTTAGAATCTCTAAAATTAGTAGGTCTAGAAAACAATAAAGATAGTTATCCGGAACAACTTAGCGGTGGTATGCAGCAGCGTGTTGGTATCGCAAGAGCACTAACAAATAATCCTGATGTCCTACTGATGGATGAATCATTTAGTGCTTTAGATCCGATTATTCGAAAAGAAATGCAAAATGAATTATTAGAACTGCAGGATAAAATGAAAAAAACGATTATTTTTATTACACACGATCTAGATGAAGCACTCCGAATTGGTGATCGTATTGCTTTAATGAAAGACGGAGAAATTGTTCAAATTGGAACACCAGAAGAAATTATGGTGAGTCCTGCAAATGAATTTGTAGAGCAATTTGTTGCTGATGTAAATTTAGGAAAAGTTTTAACCTCTGAATCCATTATGAAAAGACCGGAAACCTTATTAATTGATCGCGGTCCACGTGTTGCACTCCAAATTATGAAAAATGCTAGTGTTTCTAGCGTATATGTAGTGAATAAGAAACATGAGTTTTTAGGTGTCTTAACTGCTGATAATGCTAGTAAAGCTGTTAAAAGACAGGTTCCAATAGCGGATTTATTAGTAACAGACATTCCTCCTGTTTATTTAGATACTCTATTAGAAGAAATGTATATAAAAATGGTTAAGGCAAAGTTACCTCTTCCTGTTCTAGATGATAAACATAGATTACGAGGGATAATAAAGCGTGAAAGTATTATTCAAGCTTTAGCAGGAAATGTAGAGGAAGAGGTGAATGATAATGAATAGTATTCCGCGTATTCCTTTAGGAGAATGGGTTGATACACTTGTTACAAGTTTGTATCAGCATTTCGAAGGGTTTTTCAAAGGATTTTCTTTTATTATCGGAGGATTTGTTGATTTATTAACAAATCTATTAATATTTATCCCAGCCATTATTTTTATTGCAATCACATGCCTATTAGTTTGGTATACCTCCCGTAAAATTTCACTTATAGTATTTTCTTTAATTGGATTTCTGTTTATCCTTAACGTTAACTATTGGGAACAGACCATGCAAACACTAGCTCTTGTCTTGACGTCTGTTATTATCTCTATCATTATAGGTATACCAATTGGGATTTTGGCATCTCAGAACGAAAGGTTTTCCAAATTTTTAAAACCAACTCTTGATTTTATGCAAACAATGCCTGCATTTGTTTATCTTATTCCGGCAATTACATTCTTTGGTGTTGGAGTAGTACCAGGTATTATTGCATCTGTTATTTTTGCAATGCCACCTACTATTCGCTTTACTGAGTTAGGTATTAGGCAAGTACCAGAAGATTTAATTGAAGCAGCTAATGCCTTTGGTTCAACATCGTCACAGAAACTATTCAAAGTACAGCTTCCACTTGCAACTGGAACAATCATGGCTGGTGTAAATCAGAGTATTATGCTTTCTCTATCAATGGTTGTCACTGCATCTCTTGTCGGTGCACCAGGTCTTGGCGTAGACGTCTATCGGTCGGTTACACAAGTTAATATAGGTATGGGCTTTGAAGCAGGCCTTGCTATTGTAGTAATTGCAATTATATTAGATCGAATTACACAAGGTTTTCATAAAAAATAATTATAATACATACTAAAAGTTATTATTTGAAACCGTGAGAAATTTATTGCTTAAAGCTGGTGCAAGTAAGGTAATATTAGTTGGTATTATCCCTTTTAAGTAGACAGTGTAAAAAGACTACATTCTTAATGTGGAATGTTACACTATACTTGAAGGGATATTTTAATGGCAAAAAAAGAACAACATTTCAAAAATATGCAGAGACATTTAAAAGGAAAGAGAAAAAATATGGAGGATAAACCAAAATGAATGATTTTCATATATATGAAGAACAAGCGGATGTACTTAGAAATATTGCACACCCTGTCCGACTTCAATTACTTCAGGAACTGATACGAAGAGGTGGTTGTACTGTGACCGAACTATATCATATGTTGAAAATTCCCCAAGCTACCACTTCTCAACACCTTGCAAAATTGAAAAGAGCTCGTATTGTGAGAAGTATTAATAAAGGAACAGTGAAAACATATCAGGTATGTCATGAACAGATACATCCAATTGTTAATATATTAATGAATACGAGATAGACGAAGAGTAATTTCAATTTCTATTAATGTTTCATGAAGTACTGGATATCTAACCAAATTAGTATGGCGAGGATTAAATTTATTTGAAATTAAGAATAGTAAATCTTAATTTTATCAATTTACTATATATTACATTTATGTAAGTGTTGTTATAAGGACGTTTTTTAAAACTTTCCCCTAATAAAGTTTTGAAAGAGTTGTCTCAGTATTCTCCATATTTGAGTCCTTAACCTCAAATTTAAAATACGCAGTAATAATTGTGATAATTTAACAGAAAAATCATCTTAACATACAGCAAATACAAAAAAGACCGGATATAATATCCGGTCTTTACTTATTATTGATTAATTGGATTTTCACAATATTTCTTTGCAATTGCACTTGCCATATCAATTGCCCTTTGTAGAGTAGCGTGTTTAGAACTAAAATCATAAGGATCAAATCCAAATTCTTCATAAATTTCAAAGGAGATGCTTGTTACAAGTCTATAATTTGAAGGGATAGCTTCATTATCAATTGTTAAATGGAAATCATAACGATCATCAAAACATAATAGTTCAACTTTGAATGTATTATGTGTGCTTGCTTGGCGAAATTGATAATATTCAACTGGATATAAATAATCACCTTCATTTTTGTAGTTAAAGTCTTTAAAAAAAATCTTAATCAACGCCCCTCGTTTGTTTTTTGGGGATATTCCCTATTTTTATCATAAACTCTTACCTATTACAAAGTACATAATTATTAGATTTATTATTTATTGGTGTTTCAAAAACGACGGTTTTTGATAATTATAAAACGAACAAAATTTAATCTTTACAAATCGCTTAACTACGTTATCAAAACTATTATCAAAATCATATTAACTTTACCCCCCCTTTATGATAAAATTATCTTGTAAAGGTTAGGTGATTTCATGAATTCATACATTTATGGCTACGCAAGGGTAAGTACTCAACAACAAGATTTGATTCGTCAACTAGACATGCTTCAAAATTATAACTGTACTGAAATTTTAACTGAAAAAGTAACAGGTACGAAAAGTGATCGTCCAGAGCTTACTCGATTAAAAGATAAAATTAGACCAGGTGATACATTAGTTGTTGAAAGCTTTTCTAGATTAGGAAGAAGTACCAAAGATTTAATTGAACTTGTTGATTTTTTTGAGAATAAGGGAGTTAAGCTAATTAGTATCAAAGAGCAATTTGATACTAATACACCTCAAGGAAAATTGATGTTAACAGTATTTCAAGCATTCAGCCAGTTTGAAAGAGACTTAATTTCTCAACGTACTCAAGAGGGACTTGAAAGTGCAAGAGCGAGGGGAAGAGTCGGTGGACGTCCTCGTGTTAAGGATAGCTTCATTCAACGGGCATTAAAGTTATATGATTCTAAAGAATATAGCATACAAGAAATTGTAAACATGACAGGTATTAGTCAGGCTACGCTTTACCGATACATACGAAAAAGTAAATAAACTGAAAAAGATGAATTTGCTTATATAAAGAATTACATTATAAAATAGTAAGAAGAATAGAAAGACAGGGAGAGGAAACCCATGTCCACAAAATTAGTAAATTTACGTATTGATTTCGCTTTTAAACAGTTATTCGGGACGAAGGGAAACGAAGAGATTTTAACTGGATTTCTAAACGCTATCCTAGAAGAATCTTTAGATGTACCTATTGTAATACGTATTATTACAAAAACTTTGCGAAAAATATCGCAAAGTTTTTTATTTAGTCCTTTAAATATCAACTCCTTAAAATATTTCCCCTTTTTTAGACAGTTTACTTTTAATTTATATTAGTGTGATTTTAAAGGTAAGTTGTACCGTTTGTAAAAAGTTTGATTAAAAATCCTATATAAGGCCTCACCATACATGTCCTTCAATTTAAGAAATGTATACACCCAAAAAACAAAAAAATGAGCTGATTTCTCAAGATAACTAACTGTAGAGAAAGAGAATTTTCATTTAGGGGGTACTTCAAAACCTTAGCTTGATGGAGATGGGACTTTATCCCATTAAGGAGTTTTTTATATTGAAAGCAACGGATATATTATCATACATGTCAATCAATATGCTAAATTACATATCTAAAAAAGTATAATTGGTTAACATTTTCAAAAAAACGATTATTCTTATAAAATTCTGTTAATATCAAACTTGTACCTATATAAAAGAAGGGGATGTTTATATGTTTAAAAAAGTTATATTAGGGATATCATCATTAGCAATGGCATCGGTAGTTGGTTTAGGAATGGCATCGGAGACATCTGCAGGACCAGCGGCACCTCTAACTTCTTTAAGTGTAGTGAAAGTAGAGTCACAATTGGGTGGGGTTGAATACATTAATCCTAATAGTTTTAGTACAACTAAAGATCATGGGGGAAGTTACTTATATGTTTACACAAAAGAAATAGGGTATGGCCAGTTTCCTTTTGCGAAAATGAATGGATTTGATGTGAAAAGTATTGGTTCACAAATAATTGGTGGTAATCCTATTATAGGTTGGGAATATAAATGGGATGCATCAAATCATCAAGAAGGGACTTTTGAATATCAAAAGACATCAATAAACTATCCAAGAGATACGTGGCGTACTTCACTATATATTAAATAGTCAGTTTTATATATTCGTAGCATAAAAATCCCTGCACCTTGTGTGGGGATTTTTTCATAAAGAAAAGACACCTTAAGGTGTCTTCCTCCGGCTTAAACCACTTTACTTTTAATAATATGTATTGGACTTCTATCCAAATACAATTTTATCATATTTTCCACAAAATGAAAGTGCATTCAATAGCCTGCTTAATGGTTTTATCCATAACTTCTTTATATGTATTAAACTCTTTATTTTTTATATCACTATTTATCTGTGAAAGGAAATCGCCTTTAGCGTATATAGGAAAGAATAGTATTGGAGCTGAGTTCCCTGGCTCATCATAGTACTTCTTAGCTTTCTCTAAATCTTCTATCTTACTAAATGGGGTAGTGACAGGGTAGTTGTCATAGACCGCAAAATAAGTAAGGTTGAACTAACAGTAGCATTAAAACCATCTATTATCATAATTAATATAGAAGAAACTTATTCTAAATGGAAAAATGGGGAATAACAGCTATTATATTTATGGAAATGTTAGAGCTAAAGAAAAATACGTTTTATAAAATAATGAAGGAATATGAGAGGGAAAAGTAGCATCTTTCCTATGAAAAATCCAACTTTTCCCTGGCTGTAAGAATCCTGGGGTTTTTGCACCAGAACAGTATTATATATCAAGAAAAATAAAAGACAACTCTAATTAAGAGCTGTCTTTTTGTGTAATAAATTTTAAAAAATCTGAAGATATAAAAACGAATATAATACGTTATGGTTATTATTATAACAAAAACGAATAGTATTTTGAATAAAAAAATATTTGAATGAGCTTTTGGGATTTTGTTAACAATGTTCAAAAATAAACTTTTTGTAAAGGTTTTCTTTGAATATAATTATTTATTTTTAAAATATAATCATGGTTATTGTATTTCAATGGTTTCCTTATAAACCTTAGCTATATATTTAACAAATTAATGACGGGATAGTGTATGAGTGAACCCATGCCCATCAACTTAAGGAATGTAAACACCCCAAAAACAAAAAATGAGCTGACTTCTCAAAATAACTAACTGTAGAGAAAGAGAATTTTCATTTAGGGGGTACTTTTATGCTAGAAAAAAGGCTTAGAAGTTGAGTAACTCAAAAATTAAATTAGGATAATCCGTAATTATATGCTAGACTTGGTTAACCATTTGATTTACTGTTTTCATGTCCTTTACGAGTGGGGGGGGCTTTGTTTCACAGAAAAAAGAAAAGCAGACTCCCATAAAAGAGCCTGCCTTCCCCGCTTTGTAAAATTAAGCAGCTTTACGTACGTTTGAAGCTTGAGGTCCACGTTGACCTTGCTCCAAATCAAAAGTCACTGCTTGACCTTCTTCTAAAGTTTTGTAACCTTCGCCTTGAATCGCTGAGAAATGAACGAATACATCGTCTCCACCTTCACGTTCGATGAATCCGAATCCTTTTTCACCATTAAACCATTTTACATTACCTTTTTCCATTTGTATTGCCTCCTAGTGTGTAAACACACACAATGTAATACTATCCTTGCTCTCAGTGATCATAAAGGTGAAAAGTTACAAATCCTTTACACCGAACAAAAATAATTAATTTTAATAATAACATTTTTTGTAATAAATGTCAAGGTAAAGAAAAGATATTAAGGTCATTATTTCTTTATGATAATCATTGCCGTATATGGGGTATGTGTAGCAATGGAACAAAATCACGCAGCAAACACTAGCGGACATTTATTTTAAGGGTTATTTCATATATTAGTGGACATAAAATAGCTATTTTGAATGACTTGATGTCCGCTAATGCTTGTTGTTTTATCCTGTTCCATTGCTATACATACCCCTGTTAGAAAATGAAACTTTATTCGATAGCCGTAAGTTTCGTGAAATGTGTGACATGGGTCGGTTGATTGAAGATCAATTTTTATCTTTGCTTTCCTATGTTGCAGATCAAGAGCGTAAAAAAATCAATCAGTGACGAGCAGAGGGGATTGCTGTAGCTAATTTAGGACGTCCTCAGGTGAACCTTTCAACCCTAAGCAAACAACAAATGCATATATATAGAAGAAACTTATTCTAAATGGAAAAGTGGCGAAATAACAGCTACTATGTTTATGCAAATGTTAGAGCTAAAGAAAATACGTTTCATAAAATAATGAAGGAATATGAGGAAATAAAGTAGGATCTCTCTTATTAGAAATCCTACTTTTTCTTTGGTTGTAAGAACCTTGATGTTTTTGTATCAGAATAGTATTGTGTATATCGAAAAAAATAAAAGACAACACCAATTAAGAGTTGTCTTTTTGTGTAATAAAATCCCCAAAATATGAAAATATACAAACGAATATAATACGTTATGGTTGATATTATAACAAAACCGAAGAGTATTGAAAATAAACCTTTTATAAAGGTTTCCTTTAAATATGATTACTGTATTTCGAGGGGTTCCTTATAAATCTTGGCTATATATTTTACAAAATCAATGACGGGATAGTATATGAGTGAACGGTGCTGCGTAAAGCGAACCCCTGCTTTTTCCATTTTTGAAATGAGTTGTTCAACTTCCAACTCTTTTTGTTGTATTCTATTATAATTTTGATATACAATGTTTTTCCATTGATAGGAAGAGCCGTGAAAATAACTTTCTCCTTTTACCCTGTGGCTAAATATAATTTCTATTTTTTCTCTACGTTGTTTTTCCTTCATATGCGCTTCCGTTGACTGCATGTTTATCGCCTCTTCCCTTTTTTGTTGTATAACAAAATTTGGTCTAACCCACCATACATAGCCAATGTACATTGTTCTAGTTGGGATTTGTCGTGTAAGGCTATCTCATCCACTGTATTTGGTTTTCAAGTGCTTAATCTAATATATTGGATTTACATCTAAATAAGTTGTTAGTGTGTATAAAACACTATCTATCTTTATTATAAAACGATTCTTTATAAGCATGCACCTTTTTACACTCACGAAGATTTATAACATGACGAGTATCTTCATCCATGAATGTTATTCTGTATTTACTGAGGTTAGTTTCTTTATTTAGGCTAACTAACATATTGTATGCCTCAGTATCTATTTTATAAAAAAAGAAAATAGATGTAACGGTCCCCTTTATAATAAAAAAATCCTATAAAAACATAGCGCTCTTAAGGAGTTTTTTTACAAATTTATTATGTTGGACTTAAAAAAAGGAAAGTAATATTTATTTGTAGAAAATTTTTAAGGATAAAAATGAATGTAAAAATAGGATGACTATCTATGATAAGAAAAGGGGGCACTTATATATGCTAACAAATGATTTGGATTTCCGATTAGAACCACGTTTAAAAGAACTGTATGAACAACATAAAATAAGAGCGCAGAAGATAGACTGGGGTTATCATGAGTTTTTACCATGGGATAAGGGAATGGACTTTAAAAGAGTTCCTTGGGATGAAAGTCAAGTTACTCTTCCTTCTGGCGTAATTACGGCTATTGAAACAGCTTTATTAACAGAAGTGAATTTGCCATGGTTTACAACGTATTTATCTGCGACTTTTAAAGGATCTCTTTCTGTTATTACAGACTTCATTCATACTTGGACCTCAGAAGAGGATCAACATTCGAATTTATTGGAGACATATTTACTACTCACTCGAAGTGTGAATCCTAAGCGAATACATGAATTAAGAAAGTCAGTCGTTGAGGGTGGATTTGAGCCTGATTTTCATACACCAATTGAAGCCATGACGTATACGACGCTACAAGAACTTGCAACGATGGTGTTTTACAATAATGTCGCTAAGGTTGCAAATAAGCATGATCCGGATCTTGCTACATTATTACGCCGTCTTGCAAAAGATGAAACACTTCATTATGCGTTTTATCGAGACGTTATTCGAATACATTTAGAATTGGAACCAAATTATTGTTACCATATTGCCAATGTGATTAGGAATTTTAAAATGCCAGGTGCTGTCATGCCTGATTTTGAAAATAGAATGGCTGTGATTGCAAAAGAAGCGAATTATGGACCACTACAATATTTTGATCAAGTACTTGATGTAGTGGTTGAGTATTGGGGGTTAAAAGACTTACGACCCATTGCACCTTTAGCTGAAAAAGCAAGAATTGAGATTTTGGAATACCACACAAGATTGAAAAAAATACGGGATCGATTTGGTCGTTTTCAAGGGAAAACTGATCTACGTTAATGAGTAGAGATTTCAGAATATAAGCGGGGAAATTCCCCTTCTCTTTATGGGAAATCTGACACACCCCCTATTGTTTTTGGGGGTGTTTTCTATTTTATTTAATTTTTGTTGAAAAGTAATTGACGATAAAAATGATTTTATGATATTATAAAATATTTGATAAAAAATAGAATATATGTTAAGGTTAAGAAGGTTACCATATATGGAGGTGGATTATATGTTTCAAATTGGCGATAACATTGTTTATCCAATGCACGGAGCAGGTATAATTGAAGCCATAGAAGAAAAAGAATTCTCAGGGAAAAAACAACAGTATTATGTGATAAAAATGTCAATCCGTAATATGCAAGTCATGATTCCTACGGGAAAAATATTGAGTTCGAGTATACGACCAGTTACTGATATACTTGCATTAAAACACATTATATACATTTTCCAGCATGGAGAATCAGATAGATTACTGCCGTGGAAACAAAGGCATAAAGTGAACACGGACAAAATAAAAACGGGTGAAATACAAGAAGGTGCTGAAGTTGTACGTGATTTAATGCGTATGAAGAAAGAAAAAGCACTGAATACAAGCGACAAAAAAATGTTGGATAACGCACATGAATTTTTGATTAGTGAACTAGGATTAATTAAAGGGATCACTGAAAATCAAATAAAAAGTTTTTGTTAAGGTTCATTATAGATAATGTATGACATCTCCCGGAAATATCCTGAATTTTTCGGGAATATGATGAGTATTAAAAGTAAATCATTTCAAAGACATTCAACTTCTTCAACTCACTTTTAGAGTAGAAACCTCTTTTGTTATTACTTCAATCTAATCTATTTTTATTTTTAAATTTCTTTTACGAACGTTCGAAGTTTCATTAAATAACTCGATCAAATAGTCACTTGATTTTTGCAATCCTGATTCACACTGGCACGGACAAGGAGCCGTAAGGATGAAAGAGAGGTAGGGCTTTCATTGTTTTAGGTATATATATCTAAGTCATTATTTCTAGAAGAAAAAACAATCAATCTCATCTCTATCTGTAAGAATTTTTACATTTACTGAGACAGTGAATAGTAATTGCTTATCTACTTTTCATAAGAGAGATACTCGAGTTGGTAACATCTAAATATATGGTCAACGATACAAATTGATGGGAGTTCTAGAACTAGAACCCATTTTTACAATTTATTTCACATAATAAGATTACATGAAACAAGCAGAAGGAGTGAAGATATGAAACGCATGCCAACGCAAGAATTAAGTAACGAGTTAAAGAAGCGGAAAGGGATTACTTCTATTAAGATTGAGCCTTATGAAAAAATTGAAGTTGGTGGAATTGTTGTAGATGGACCGGCTGTTATTTTAATTAATCAAGAATATCTAAAAATTGTTGAATGAAGAAAAGGATGATCCTTTACGAAAAGGGATGATCCTTTTTGTTTGCTGCAGCTAATATGGGATATAAATAACTTTCATCTAATGTATTGGGGTTAAAAGGAAGGAGAGGATCGGGATTATCATAGTGGTAAGCTTAATATTGGTAGGGTTTCTTTTTATGTTATATAAATTAGTTGCTTAAAAAAACTAATTATTTGAACCGATAGATTGTTTTCTTTTTAAGGGCGAGATTTATTTTATAGGAAAATTGATAATTTTAAGGAGGAATTTAGATGTATGCAAGGAAACAACGCATAAAATACGAGAAGATGTCAAAGAACTATGAACGGATTTCTTTAGTTTCGTTGCTCCTATTAATTGTACTTGTTTGTAGTAGTGTAATTATCATAGGAGCTACAGGGGGGGAATATGGAGTGTTTTTGTTGGTAGCGATTTTACTGAACGCACGTATTACGAAAGAATCTCAAAAAAAGTATGAGCAGTATGCTAATAAAGGGCATATTTAAAATAATACATATTTTGAAAAGAACAAGCTGAATGTACATTCAAAATATCCTTATACCATCACCTATTAACTAGCAAAAGGAACCTTATTAAAATGTTAGTTTCGTTCCTATAATGAATTATCCTTCTAGCATATTTAAAAGATTTACATCATATATTAAGAGAAAGAATGTAAGTTAGAAAGGAGTCTTATAGAATGAGTTATTTAGAGGGAAATGATTTTAGTGAACAAAATAGGGTAAGTGTACCTAATCCCTACGTATATCAGACATTACAATCGATAATTGGTAAACATGTGGTTATTGAAACTGTAAGAGGCAATGTAAGGGGAGAGCTAAAGGATGTGAAACCAGATCATTTGCTTATTGAAGATACAGTACCATATATTGTACGCATTCAACAAATTGTATGGGTTATGCCAAAACAATGATCAAATTACATCTAATTTGATTTATAACAAATTGGTTTCATAGACGACCAAATAAAAACACAGGGTTTTATCTCTGTGTTTCTTCAAATTTTCGTTTTTGGATATATGCTTGAGCATGAATAATTTCTTTCTGCAGTTCTTTTAATTCTTCAGTAGATCCCGTTTCAATCCTCATGTACGTAGTAACTAGACTAATCATCATATCCATCTTTTCTACTATATTTTGAATGACGTGTTCAGATTGCTCTTTTTTAGGGTGTTGTATTGCTATTAATACATTTTCTATATAATTGTTCTTTCTTTGCTGGATATCATAAATAAACTGTTTTGTGTTTGAGTTCATTTTTTGTTCCTCCGTTTCGGATATATTTCCATTCTATCATATCTGAATGGAAATATATTGGATTACCTTATGTTTACACCTTCTTGTACATCTCCTCAAATATACAAACTAATTCCTTAACGTACAGAGAACTAATCGAAATGTGTCAATTTCATGTCTAAACGTACAATTTTCTTTTCGGGGTAGGTGACCCCATATAGATATATCAAATAGATATATCTATATGGTCTATACCCCTAGCATATAAATCCACTAATTAACCAATTCCAAGTATATAAGCATTTCTTAAAAAGAAAATTTTTATTACGCACATAATCTATTTAGGTTATGTGCTTTTTTGTCGAAATTAACAGAAATAATTTTCAGAAATATTATTGATTAATCACGAAAACTTGATAGTATAGAAATACAGAAAATCACGTTTTCGTGATTGGAGAGGGGGAATATAATGACCGATAAGAAGAATTCTGTAGAAAAAGTTTTTTAAACTCCCCACTTTTCAATGTTTTTACAGCAAGTGAAGCCGAACAGAAGTGGGGATTGGAAAAAGGTACCGTGAGATTGCCTTGTGTACGCGGTAAATTAAAAAATTACGTAGAATTAGGGTTAGTCAAGAAGTCAGGAAATATATGGCTTCTGACTAAAGGGGTTATGACTGAAGTATACGGATTTCAAAAGGATTAGGGATCTATAAACCACAAGAAATACCCATTAAAAATAGACATAAAAAAGCCCCCACCACCGCCAAGTAAGTAAGGGCTTTTCCAGATACATTATAAAAGAAAGGCTGATTCTAGATTACAATTAGCTACCTAAAAACTCATCACAGCAAGAATATTTTATCATATTTAACTAAAAAAGAAAATTATTATAAAAAACCAATTTAAATAAGCGATATAATGTCACTTGTAAATGGTTTATAGATAATTGTATTACCTCAAAAATTTGCTTCTTCGGTACATTTGAAATATCTATTTTTATGGTTGTAGCTACATATATAATCTCTGGAATATATTTTGGGTTTTAATTCTAATATCTTTCAACCTATATAATTGAGGAGGAACTATTTGATGAATAAAAAATCTGTAAATGTAAAAATTGGTGATTCTGTACAATTCCGTTATCGTCATGATTCGTCAGTAACACTAATTGGTTCGGTAGTTAATGTATTAACTAATACCATTATTGTGGATGTCTCAGATTCTTCAAATAAGATCTCTGGACTAGAAAATCGGCAACTAGTAAAGTTGGGTCAGTTTAAAAAAATTTGTAAACAAGATTTGTTCTTAGCGCAATAATTTTCCCTTATAACTAATTCCTTTCAAAAATACAATTTATCTCCATCTAACATATGTCAATACGATTGTAGAAGATTTAAAATGCATATTTTAAAGTTGGATTTCTTTGCTCATCCCTTCGAGGGGATGGGCAAAAACCCCTTTTTTGACAATGTTTAAGATGAGGGAATTCCTGTTACGTAAGAAACAGAAAGAGCTAAGTGAATATAAAACGATGTACATAATTAAAGATTATTTTTCAATTTTTCACTAAGCATTACACAAAAACACCCAAGAGCTATCAAAGTTTCTACTTCGTCTGCTTAACCTCCTACAGCGCAACGAACGAAAATCTCTCATCGATACGAGAAAAAGACAGTCTTTGATATTTTAGGTGTTGTCTATGAGTATATCACTTCTACTCATCAGGTAGCATGGTAAAAAAATTCAAACCCGTCAGGGTTTATTTAATATGCCTACTTTTATAACATCTATAAACAATAATAAAATACTACGTGAAAAGACTGTGTTTTGTATAAAAATATACCTTAAGTTGATGGAGGTGGGGTTCTACCTCTAATGGAGCGGATAGATAAACGGATTATGAAGGAGGAGCAAAGATGACAAACAAAATTGAATTGGCGCAGGCTTTATTTAGAAAGAATCAATGAATTAACTAAGGGTTGTAACGACATAGAAACACCGTTGGTAAAAGTATATCACTCAACCTAAATAAAAATGAGCCTTGAGTGTGAAGCTCAAGACTCATTTTTTAAGGGTAAGGTCGAATTGGCGACCTTACAAACTAATAATACCAAAAATTAACATATAAGACAAATTATAAATTATCTGAATGTTATGTTAATAAAAAACTAAAGTGGCAGGTGCCACCACTAATGCATCTGTTCCTGGATATTCAAAGGGTGCATACAAAATGCATCCGCTAGCTAAAACTAGCATCAAAAAAAGCCCGTACAGAAGCACAAGCCGGTTGTAAAACAACGGTGATTACATTTTAACAGGATAGTTAGAAATTATCAAAACCAAATAAAAAACAGCCTTATCCCTAAGACCGTTTGGTTATTAAAAATGAAAAACGCCCAGTTGGGAGACGGGGCGTTTTTCGAAAAGTCGAAAGATTATGAGCTGTTATCATATCATATCAATTTTTCCTAGTAAAGGGAAGAATGTGGAAATGAAAGGAGGTGTAGTTCTAATGTATTGCAAGGGTGGAGTGCTATATCCAGTAGCGTTAACAAACGAACAAAACAAGATGCTGCAAATGTCATCAATGTTATTTCAAGCATTAAAAGTGGTTTTTGATAAACCGCAAGGACAAGCTAGAGGATATACAAATACTTTTTTACCAGGCGGTCATATTAAATTTGGAGAGAGTGCAAAAGATGCATTGATAAGAGAGATTCAAGAAGAATTAGGCATTAAATGCACAGTAAATAATTTTCTTGGATTAGTTGGACACAAATGGGAGAAAAATGGAGAATTACATTGCGAGGTAAATCAAGTATTTGCGGTTAATAGTCATGAGTTACAAAATAATTTAAAATCTAGCGAATCACACCTTAAGTTTTTCTGGTGTGATGGAAAACATTTGGATGATATGGTGACCCCATTAAGCAAAGAAGAGCAAATACCCCAAATAACTTAATGGCAGTTTAGTTTAATAAGAACCAATGGTAAAATGATGAGAATTAATTATGCTATGGGGCTGGTCAGTTGTAATTTTATAAAGGAGTTGTGAAAAGTTGAAATATCGCAAAGCAAATATCGATGATATTGATAAATTGGTCGAGTTAAGAAAAAAGCAATTAGTTGATGAGGGGATAGAACCTAATATAGATATTGGTAGAGAACTATATGCTTTCTTTAAAAATAAACTAAGTGAAGGTACTTTAATTCAATGGCTAGTGGAAGATAATGAAGAAACTATAGCTTGTGGTGCAGTAATTTTTTATGAATTTCCACCTTGTTACACCAATAAGACTGGAAAAAAGGCTTATATCACAAATATGTATACTAATGAAAATTATCGTGGGCAAGGAATCGCAACAAAGCTGTTAACTAAATTAGTTGATGAAGTTAAGATTTCAGGTATCTCACAAATATGGCTTGGGGCTTCAAAAATGGGTAGACCAGTGTATAAGAAGTTTGGTTTTATGGAAACTAATGAATTTCTAGAATTAGGGTGTTTTTGCCCATCCACCGAAAAAGGGGAATAAGACAAGATATTCCAATGTGGAAAAGTAACTCTAAAATCAACCTTTATTATATATTTTGGAGTTACTTGACGTTAACTTTTCTACGGAAAGTTGACACTTTTATCCTATGCCTAAAGGCGGACTGAATTCCTGCATAGGCTTTCCAGTATCACTGAATTTGTAATGAAAAGTTGTGAACAATTGAAAAAATAATGGTTGAAATAATGAAAGGTGAGAAGGAGTTTATTTCTAATAAGCGAAATATTATATTGTATTGTTTTATCCTAAATTATTTGTAAAGGTGGATACATAATGACAGTAAAGAAGCTTTATTTCCTCCCAGCAGGTCGTTGTATGTTAGATCATTCTTCAGTTAATAGTACACTTACACCGGGTAAACTACTAAACTTACCTGTTTGGTGTTATCTTTTGGAGACAGAAGAGGGACTTATTTTAGTAGATACAGGTATGCCAGAAAGTGCTCTTAATAATGAGAATTTTTTTAAAGGTACATTTGTTGAAGGGCAAGTTTTACCTAAAATGAATGAGAACGATAGGATCGCAAATATTTTAAAGCGTGCCGGATATGAGCCAGAAGATCTTCTTTATATCATTAGTTCACACTTGCATTTTGATCATGCAGGAGGAAATGGCGTTTTTACAAATACACCAATTATTGTACAGCGTGCTGAATATGAGGTAGCACTCTACAGAGAGGAATATTTGAAAGAATGTATATTGCCGAATTTAAACTATAAAATCATTGAAGGGGATTATGAAGTAGTGCCAGGTGTGCAATTAATATATACACCGGGACATACGCCAGGGCATCAGTCATTATTAATTGAGACGGAAAAATCTGGTCCAGTGTTGCTAACTATTGATGCATCATATACGAAAGAAAACTTTGAAGATGAAGTACCGTTTGCTGGATTTGACTCGGATTTAGCTTTATCTTCAATAAAACGTTTAAAAGATGTTGTTAAGAAAGAAAATCCGATTATTTTCTTTGGCCATGATATGGAGCAAGAAAAGGGCTGTAAAGTGTTCCCAGATTATTTGTGATATAGCATATAAAAAGTCATTTGCTCGTTTTGAAGTGACCCCCGAAAGTTAGACAGGTCGTTTCATTAGGTAGTCTCTAGGGTATGAGCCCGGAATTGTACCGGGCTCATACCCTTTAATTTTGCCTTAATTCTTTTATGATTATAGTAGTCTATATATTTTGCTAATTCTTGTTTGAAATGTGTTATACTTTCAAATTCTTTTCGATACAGAAATTCCGATTTCATGATACCGAAAAAATTTTCAATAACGGCATTGTCATAACAGTTTCCTTTGCGAGACATACTTTGTGTTATGCCACATTGCTTAAGAGAATGACGGTATTGTTTCATTTGATAGTGCCACCCTTGATCAGAATGAATGAGGAGTTTGTCTTGATCTGTTACACGTTCAATGGCTTGGTCTAACATTGTTGAAACAAGGGAATAGGTCGGTCTTGAACCAATTGTATACGTGATAATTTCACCATTAAATAAATCTAACATTGGTGATAGGTATAACTTCTCCCCAAACAACTTAAACTCCGTAATATCTGTAACCCACTTTTCATTTGGTTTGTCGGCTTGGAAGTTACGATTTAAAATATTCGGCGCAATTTTCCCAACTGTCCCTTTGTAAGAGCGATATTTTTTCATACGAACAAGGTATTTTAACCCTATTTCTTTCATAAGGCGATACACTTTTTTATGATTTATTTTTTGTCCACAATTCATCAGTTCATCACGAATAAGCCGATACCCATAACACCCACCATGTTCATCATAAATAGCTTGAATCAGTTCTTTTACCTCCGCATTTGAATCAGGACGATTGAACCGTTTGATCCAGTAATAGTACGTACTACGTGGAATGTTTGCGAGTTGAAGTAACTCTTTGACAGGAAATTCATGCCTTAACTCGTAGATTACTTGGGCTTTGTCTTGTTTGGTGATTATTTCTTGTTTTGAACTAAGGTATTCAACTTTTTTAAATATGCATTTTCCATACGTAAACGCTCATTTTCCGCTTGTAGTGCTTCTATTGAGTCCTCTACTACTGGTTTTGTTTTTTTATCTTTCATGGTTGGACGCCCCTTTTTCTTTGAATGTAGGGCATCCAATCCTCCTGTTTCATAAGCTATTTTCCATTTCTGAAGTGTTTCATAAGACGGAATATTGAAAAGTACCGCTGTTTCTCTGATAGATGTCCCGTGTTCATTCATATAATTAAGTACGTTTAGTTTATACTGGGTAGAGTAGGATGTATAGCGTTTTTTAAAAGCATTTTAACCTGAAGATTCATATCGTCTAATCCACTCACGAAGTAAGCTAGGAGTAACTTCTATAGATTTAGCAATTGTTTTTCCGCTTTCTGTACCATCTAAATATCGTTTTACTGTTTGGATTTTTTCTGTTGAAGAAAATTTATCCATAAAAAATGCACCTCCAATTGTTAAACTGTGTCTAACAATTGGGGGTCAATTCATTAGCTCATGACTTTTTGTTTTGGGGTGCTATAAAATTCTTAAGTTTATGGGCATGTATGGTGACCCCTATAAAGAGAAAAATAAGGGAAACTTTGAACGTCAAGCAAGTGGATATTAATACAATTTCAATTTTATAAGAAATGAGGGGAACGAAATGAAAAACAAAAAGAGAAATTTGAAGATATAAGAGCGGATGAAGGAGAATTTGAAGCGTTTGAGTTCCTAGAAGATTTAGTGAAAAAAGATATAGGTGTTGCTTAGGTTATTGTAACGGAATACAAAGATTAGAAACTTAACAAAAGCGTTATTTGTGCGACACGTTTCCTCATAAGTGTACAAACACGAAATAGGAGGGTTATCAATTTGATAACAACAACTGATTGACTGAAAGTAGGAATGAAAGCCGTCAGGTTGAGCTGAAACTACTTATCTGATACTCCTACATGCAAGGCGTGATAGTAGTCACAAGTTGTATGTAGCTAGGTGAAGTCGGCTGAACAAAAACTAAGTGAAAAATCATATGGTGATGGATAGGTCGGGATGCTACAAAATATCTATGGTGAGAATGTCCACATGGACTGGCGAACTTGCGAATGTACGGGTCTAAACGCTTAATACATTAGAAATGTGTATGTCGTCAATGACGACGTTATCTACCGAAAAGTAAGAGTAAATGATATGAAATTCGGAACATCTAACGATGAAGGTGTAAAGATAACAGGCTTAAAGCAAGCACCTAATGATATATGTATAGCTAAGTCAATTGGAACGTGGTAAGCAAGAAACTGTCATCAAAGCCTACTAGCAGACAGGTGCATATAAGGTTCTAACGAACCGAAATTGCTTCATTCTTGTGAAGGTGGGGGAACAGTACCAACGAAGCATGTAACGAATGTGGAGGGATAGTCCCTAGTCTTGTTCTTTGAAAATTAAATTAATTAGATGTAACTCACAGGATCGATTAAGATGATGTGATCTTTCGTAAGAAAGGGGAATGAATACGTTGGTGAGTACAACATTGTTTGTAATCTAGTTGCTTTAGTATAGAAGAATAAGATGGGACGCTGTATGCGATGAAAGTCGTACGTACAGTGTTAAGCGGGGGAAAAGATGGAGATAACTTCAAAGTCTTACCTATCGCAACTGCACTGAAATGAGGGAACGTAATGAAAATGGTTCGTAGACGTGCTGTTATTCGATTAGAGAAGCAAAGGCAAAGTAAAAATAGATTTAGTGCGGTTAAATGGGAAGTACACATGAATTTAGGTAAGCGCAACTATCAGACCAAATACATGTTAGGTTCATACCAAGACATGCAATCGGAGATGCTAGGATTAACACCTTTTGACCTGGTCAAGAAAAACTGGAACATCAATTAGATTACGCAATTGATTTTGAATATTGATATGGAGTCAAGCCATTTAATGATGAGTGAGGGCGAATGGAATGATAGTACATATAAATAAATTCAGCCACTAATTGTTTTACTTGAGCGAGAGAAATCAGTTCTTCTCCATGTAAGCATTCGCGTTTAAAGATGCTAAAAAACGATTCCATCACGGCATTATCCCAACAGTTTCCCTTGCGGGACATACTTTGTTGAATCTTTTGTTGATTACAAAAATCAGTAACCTTATAACTGCTAAACTGAGATCCTTGATCACTATGAAATAAGATCCTCTTTTGACCTCCATAAGCATGTTTAACTTGCTGAATTGTATCTTTTACCAATTGAGCATCTTGGTGAGTATCCAACGAATCACCCAGCACCCGTCGGGTGCCGATATCTAATGCTGCACAAAAATATACTTTCAGCCCATTCACTAAACGAAACTCTGTGATATCACATACAACAGCTGGAACTTCTTTCTTTCCTGGTTGAAATGAGCGCGCTAGTACATTTGGAAAGGTATGATGTTCGTGCTTTCTTTTCTTATAATACGTAACAACTTTTGACTTTAATCCAGCTTCGCATAAAGCTTGTCTTACTTGAAATAAAAGCACCATAACGCCTTTGTTTACAAGGTAACGGAACAGTTTTCGATAGCCCATTCTACATTTTAAACGTTTAAATTGCATAACAATATAAGCCGCGGTCTTTTTACGTTTTTTCTGACTTTCAGTGGGCTTGCGGTGGAAATAGTCGTAAAAACCACTAACAGAAACTTGTAATCGATGGCAAAGCCAGCGCACTCCAAATAGTTGATGATATTGTCTGATAAATTGAAAGCGTGTTAGTTTTGGTTGCTGGCAAAGAAGGTTGCCGCCTTTTTTAGAAATTTATTTTTTTTTTAAAGCCTGGATTTCTCTTCGTAAAGAACGCAGTTCTTCCATATCAGATTTCTCATTATCCAAAAATGGGGAAGAATATTTCTTTATCCATGCATTTAGGGTCCCGTTACCTAAATCAAATTCTCTTTGAATACTGGAAATTGTGCGCCCTTCTTTAACCACCAATTCTACACATTGTTTTTTAAACATTTCATCATACTGTTTTTTCATCTGAAACACCTCTCATATAGAATAATTTATATCTATACTGTGTTCCAGTTTTACTGTACCACTTCAAAGTAAGACTTCTAAAATGTTAGATCTTAGAAGTCTTAGATTTTCCATATGGGGCCTTGCAATATTATCTTTCTTGTCTTTCTTGTCCTTCTGTTTGATTCGCTTGGAACTCCGTTTTCATCGCAATACTATCTCCCTGGAACATATCCTGGTCCATATTATTATCTTCAAAGATAAACTTTATCCAGAACCAATCCATCTTACCCGCCTTTAATCCACCCGTATCTGCACATTTTGCAAGGAATATTTTAAGAAACGTGACTTCCGGATTTTGTAATTTTAATTCTGCAAGGGTTGTTTTATATACAGGACTTTTAGCTGGATCCAAATCCAAAAGAAATTGTACTTTAATATGTTTACCGAAATCGTCTTCCTGATTATCTCGTTTTAAATCGTTCACGGTATAATCTACTTTCATTAGAACATCTTTAATATCTAACGTACCACTATTTTTTTAATTGAATTTCTTTAAAATTTTATCCCCAGGTTTTAAATTATCTAAATTAAGAGAAGTGGTAGGCTGCATAGCAAGATCTAATGTCCCCGCGGCTAATCCGTTATTTGTCACAACCTGATCACTAAAATAAGCATATGTCCCCCCACCGATTAAAGATAAACCAAGAGCGGCTGAAACCACTCGCCTAATTTCTTTTTCCAAGACATGTTTTGTTCCTCCCTATAGTATTTTTCCCTATTAAATCAAAAAAACTTTCCTCATACAGGTGTAACATAAATTCTAATTTTCTTAATTAATCATAAGATACACCTATATTGAGAAAATCACAGGAGTATTCTTTATGTAATAGGTTCCCGTGTCCGTCTACATAAGAAACTTTATTCCCCCAAAAGTATCAAAAAATCTTATTCTGTCTAAACAAGTTAAATAGAAAGAACTACGAAGTAACAGATAAAAAAGAGACTAAAAAAATATTTTGTAGTCTCTTTTTTGATTTTACTTATTGAACCATGGCAGATACGATTACAGTAAATTCAGAGGTAGCATTCTTAGGATTGGCAATATAAAGAGATCTTTTAGATACGACACTTGTTCGATTGCCACTTAATACACCAGAGAAATGAGTAGGGTCTGGTGCAGCAGACTTATCTTCCATTACATTAAAACTAATAAAATCCGGGTTCCCGCCACCTTCAATCTCCCATTTTAAATATTTTGTTCCTGCAGGGAGATTTTCAGTACTAAAGTTACCACTTGAACGATTTTTCTGTCCTGGTTGTGGTCCTTTACTTGATCTTACTCTTGCAATCTCTACTGTCGCTTTGGTTTCCATATCCATTCCCCTTTTCATAATAAATGTATATTTTAGTTAGGTTACTACAGCAACCTAACTAAAATATACAACTTGTAGAAAAAAATGGGTATTGAGAAATGTTACGGCGTCTTTATTCATAAATTAAAGCATATATGTTTATGCCAACTAATGATGTAGCATTCCGAACATTATCAATGTACAGTTCTTTCTTTTGTACTACTTCAGTTCGATTTTCGTGTAAAACATCACTAAAAATAAGGTCATCTATGTCCCAGAATTTATCTTCCATTACGTCAAAAAGAATATCATCTAAATCACCACTACCTGCTAATTCCCATTTCAAAAAACTCGTGCCTTCGGGTAAAGTTGCAGTACTAAATAACTGACCTGGATATATAGTTGTTACCAATAGTCTCTTTTTTATCTTCATATTCATAGCCCCTTTTCCAATAAGCATCATTTACTAAAATATATATTTTTTAAAGGAATTTAGGTATTGATAAAATCTACATAATACTTATTATTGGTGAATGCGAAAACATAAAGGTGGTCTTAAAGATTACTTTATTAATTTGAAATTCTTTAATCGTTTAAAAAGGTATACCTTTTTAAACGGTAGGTCTATATCTATTAAACATTGGAATATCAAGTTTATAAAGGTGGTATAAATATTTTTATAAACGTTTATTTTTAACGAATATCTTTATAAGAAAAAATGGTATAATTGAGGTAAAAAATGTAAGGTTAATACTAAAAATGGAAAATATTTATGGGTATATACGTGTAAGTACAAAAGAACAAAATGAACAACGTCAGTTACATAAGATGATGGAACGAGGAGTGGAAGCTCGACGCATTTTTGTCGATAAAGCAAGTGGACGAAATTTTGATCGCCCGCAATATCAATTGTTAAGAAAAATATTAAGTCAAGGTGATATTGTCTATATAGATGCCCTAGATCGTATGAGGTGTAACTACGATGAAGTAATTTCTGAGTGGAAATACATCACAAGGGAATTACAAGCTGATATTGTGGTTTTAGAAAATGAAACTCTGTTTGATAGTCGTAAATTTCGCGAGATGGGTGATATGGGAAGATTAATGGAAGACCAATTCTTATCTTTGCTTTCCTATGTTGCAGATCAAGAACGTAAAAAGACGGAAGGTATTGCGGTAGCTAAATCTCAAGGAAAGCATTTAGGACGTCCTCAAGTGAACCTTTTGACCTTAAGCAAACAACAAATAAGTATAATAGAAGAAACTCATTCAAAATGGAAGAACGGAGAAATAACAGCTATTATGTTTATGACAATGTTAGAATTAAAGAAAAACACATTTTATAAAATAATGAAAGAATATGAAGAAGCAAAGTAGCATCTCTACTATAGGAAATGCCATTTTGCCCCCGGTTGTAAGAAGACTGGTACGGCCCACTTGTAGCTCATCAGACACTGAAATAGGCAGACAAAAAACGCCATTCTTTCCTATAATTCTACAGAAAGAACGGACTATTTTTTCGTTTTATGGATACAATTTTACTCTATCTTTATGCTGATGGGATACTCCCCCTAAACATTTTCCATAATTCATGTTTGGATGAATGCTTACTTCTGTTTAATAGGCAGTGCATAATAGCCAAAAGCCAAATCGAGCAAGGCGCTTGCTTCTTGACGCAGTAACAGATCCTTCGGACGGAAGGTAAAAGATCCGTCAGCGTTGATGGTAGTATCAGGGTCTATGATTCCTTGTGAGGCAAGGGATTGAATGGACTGGACCGCCCAGGCATCCGCAGTGTCGAGCAATTTCACATGATTGGCTGGGTCAGGTTGAAGCTGCTTCAAGTTTTGAATAATGGTTGCTGCAACTTGTCTGCTAATCAGATTCGCACGGTCATATCCTGGTATGCCTGCTATAAATTGCTTCTTAATCCCTTCGGCTTGACCCGGGAAAATGCTCCTTCCATGTGCTAACAGCAAGGCATCCGTAAATTCTCCTTGTGTCATCGTGCCCATCGGATCGAATAGATTATCTGCTTTAGCATCCATGATGTTTAAAGCATGAAGATTGTCGATATGGCTTCTATAGTTACTCTTTTGCGGGACGTCTGGAAAAGGTGGTTTGATATTGATTTTCTGAGATTGAGCAACAATGCCTAGGCCTTTAGGACTGGTGTAATAAAAATATGCGATTTCTCCGGCCGCATTTTTTTGGAAAGCAATCTTATTTCCTTCTGGATCCTCAAACAACAAAGGGTGAATCATTTTCAGGACCTGTTTGCCAGCTGTTTCATCTTCCATGACCAACGTTCCATTTTCATAGGTAAAGTGGGTACGGATCGCAAACGCACGTGTGTTTTGGTACATGCCCAAGTATTTTTTGGATTCTTTTTCCTCTAACGATAAATATACTGTTTTCTCCGCCTTGGGAGCAGGGAAATAATGGTCCATGAACGCTTCATACACTTCTCGACTCATCATAGAATCATTATTGTAAGACATGAAGAATGCGGTTTTTTGTTCAGGTATCAAAACCATCAATGAAGAATGTCCTGGCATATTCCCGCCCTTTAATACGACATGTTGACCGTTGGCAAGGTCATTGAAATATGTTTCAAATCCAACTGTCGCAATAGGAATCGTCTTATCTGCGAAAACTTGGTAGGTATGCATCATATCCATGCTTTTTTTACTTGCGATTTCTTTACCTTCAAACTTTCCATTCTGTAGCTGCATAATCATGTACTTTGACATGTCTTCCCCGGTGGACAAAATGCTTCCTTGTGGTCCATCAGTTGGAGCGTGCCCATTTATTGGATGAGGATCGCCAGTGGGACCGTAATGTGTAGCCATTCTTTTGAGAAGGTCAGGCGTAAAGCGCACACTTGTAGACTTCATGCCTAATGGTTTGAAAATATTCTTTTCCATATATCGTGAGAAAGATGTACCTGTAACATTCTCCACTGCAAATCCTGCGAGTAAAAATGCAAAGTTGTCATACGTATAAGCTTCACCGGGCGGCCGTACCACTGTCGGCATATGTTTAGGTAGAAATTCCCTAATAGATATATTTTGATTTACATATTCAGGCCCGATTAGCGTTGTGATATCGGGCAGGTCTACGCCGCTGGTATAGGTCAACATATCAAATAGGGTGAGGGGTTTTCCTGTTTTATTGGGGATTTTCAATCCACCGAGATATTGTTGTACATCTTGATCTAGTTTAAGCTTTCCTTTATCAACTTGTTGCATCACGGCCAAGGCGGTAAAAGTTTTCGAGACTGAAGCGATTTGAAAGACCGTGTCCTTATTGACGGGAATCTTCTTTTCTTTATCTGCATAACCATAACCTTTATTGACGACGACCTTTCCATCATGGACGACGACAAAACTTGAACCGTTCACATTGTACTTCTTCATTTTATCTTTGAATAACGGATCAGCAAAAGATTCTACTTCTTTTTTGTTATTAGGTGCTTTCGTCATTTTGATATTGGTTGCAAGTGTCGATGACTTTGATTTTCCAATTTCTAATGATTGTTGGGAACATGCAGAAATCATGCTTGTAGAAGTGAGCAGAATTGCTACGAGCCCCAGTTTGTTGATTGCTTTTTTCATTTTTGTACCCTCCTTTATGAGATTGAAGATTTCTTGTTTGCACAACGAGTTGTCAGCTCGTTAGTATATGAACCGAGTATAGCAAGTAGCAAGTCATAGTAACTAGTGACCTTTCGTCATATTCATGCATCACATAAAAAATAGAGCGGAGTACGGCTAGTTTTATACCCACGACCTACAAGTTATGACATTTTGACACTACTGTGTGTGACAGATGAAAAGTTAGAATCGAAGGGCGACTCATAGGGTATTAGCAAAGAAAAGAAAATAGAGGAGAGAATCTAATGACAAAAGAATCTGTTCAAAAAGGCTTGCAAGATTTCTACTTTTTGTTGTTTACCTTTGGATCTGGATTATTTTATTTTTTCTTTTATTTGGTCAGTATGACATTTGCATTGGTGCTGACGGTTATCTTTATAGGTATTCCTTTGTTGGCATGGGTGCTGCAAACAACTCGCACGTTTGTCCAGTATGAACGTATTCAGACGAAAGTTTATACGGGTATATCGATAGAGCCAATCTTGCCAATGACAAAAAATGAAGGGGATAAATGGATTAAAGCGATAGAGGCAATTCTTAATAGTAGCAATTGGAGAGCTATTTTTTGGCTCATGCAAAAATCTTTTGTTGGAGTGATTAGCCTTATATGTGCCGTTATATTGTACGTAGCTCCGTTTGCATTTACTTTAACACCATTGCTTTTTCAATATTTTGATATATACTTATTGGGAATTGTTGTGAATTCATGGCAGAAGGCTATTTTTGTCATGATTGTTGGGTGTATTCTCATCTGGATATGTATTTGTATTGGAAACAGCTTAGTTCGAACAATTGGAATGTACACGCGTTCCATGTTTAAAGCTATTAAGGGGTGATAATTTGTTTAAGACCTTGAAACTATGGCTTTGGTATGATTGGATATTACTTTGTATACGTTTTATCATTTGGCTATCATTGATGGTAACGACTATCCAACACCGAGACCATTTGACTATACCGCTTTGGATCATTATCCTTTGGGAAGTCACTTCATTTTCAATACCATGGATTTGTTTAATGTTCAGTTATCGCTATTATCTATTTACTGAGATAATTTTATTTGGCGGAGTATGCTTCTACTTAACTTTATTATTTCCGTCAGCGTACCTTGCTTTTTTAATGCCTACTTTTATGATTGCGGCAAATAGTGCTCATAAATCATACCGCTGGTCGGCTTCTATCACAATTGTTTTATTTCCGTTGCTCATTGCAATATTTTCCCGTGGAATAGATGTATGGGTAATTATTCTACAAATTGGTCTGGCTTTTGCTGTGGGTTCTTCCTTTCGTTTACTAGTTGTCAATTACCGTCAAAGTGAAACGATTCGGAACCAAAAGCATGTATTGGAACAGTACGTATCTCAAGTTGAGCGGATTACTTTATTGGAGGAACGTGACAGGATCTCAAAAGATTTACATGATACGATGGGGCATTCTTATACCTCAATTATTATGGGGATGGAAACATTACGTTCGGAATTAAAGACTAAAGAAGGAGAGCGAAAGCTCGACTCATTATTACAATTGGCCCGTAACAGTATGGAAGAAGTAAGAATGTATTTGCATCAGATGGACTTACCACAAGAATCGCTTTCCTTAACTGTCACATTACAACAATTAACAGAGGAATTTGAGAAGCATGCAAAAGTAAATGTACGTACTCGAATAATAGGGGAAGAGTATATGGTCTCCAAGCAATCAAAACTGACAATGTACCGGAGCTTGCAGGAATCATTAACAAATGCGGTTCGCCATGGACACTCCACTGAAATCATTGTGTCACTTCATTTTGAGCCGCAACAGATAAGATTGGATGTGCAGGATAATGGCTGCGGGGTAGAGGAATGGAAGGATGGCTTCGGATTAACTGCGATGAAAGAGCGCGTGAGTCAGTTACAAGGGAGAGTTATTGTTTACTCTAAAAAAGGAGAAGGGACGTTAATTTCATGTGTGTTACCGAGACTTGTACAATTGTCCAATGAACCAATCCGCTTGTGTATTGTCGATGATCATTCTTTTATTCGAGAAAGTCTTCATACAATTTTGGATGGACAGGATGGCTTGCAAGTAGTGGGAATGGCTGAAGATGGAGAACAGGCTGTAGAATTGTGTGAAAGACTGAAACCAGATTTAGTATTAATGGATTTAGAGATGTCCAATCTGAATGGGATTCGTGCGACCAAAATAATTAAGGGAAAATGGCCAGACATTCGTGTCCTCATTCTTTCAACGTTTCAGGATACCAAAAGGGCGAAGGAAATCATACGAAATGGAGCTGACGGTTATTTGCTGAAATCCATAGATTCTCGTGAACTAGCTGAATCGATTCGCCTCATCTATCGGGGAGGCACGATGATTGACCAAGATTTGTTCCATAAGATGTGGGATGGAAATGATGAGGAAGAGTCAGTCGGATTGAAGTCAGATGGAAAAGAGTATGGGTTAACGAAACGCGAGTTAGAGGTTTTGAATCTTTTGTCTCAAGGAATCCGTTATAAAACAATTGCTTCGAAACTTTACTTATCAAATGGCACAGTTAGAAATTATGCCTCTACTCTTTATGACAAGCTAGAAGTCAAAAATCGAGAAGAAGCCGTGCAAAAAGCAAAAGATACAGGATTACTTTCGTAAGAGAGAGTACTGTCATCTGCTAGGGGTACGTGAATGATTCTAGGTTTCAAGGACCACACTTCAAAAAATGTAATTTGAACGTCTGTTATAGGCAATTTAATAGATTTTATAAATAATGTTTAATTTCCAATGAAATTATATAAAGACAATTACATAAAACCCAACATAATCGATCTTAGGTTGGGTTTTATAGTGAACATTAGCTATGTAGCCCTTATACATGGAATTAATTTAAAGGATGGCTCTTCATACCCCGAATCGTTCACATACCTATACAGCATATAACTTTTAATAATGATTCTATTTTTTATGATGGAGTAACATAATAAATCGAGATTCATTCAGTTTTGATACTTCAGGATTTTCTTAAATCATTTTTAATCAAATTTTATTCCAAGCCAACACCTAGTAAGAATCTATCTTATCTTAAAAGTTCTTACTTTTTTTGTAAATACAGGAACAATTTTATTTTATGTATTGTCTATTAAGCGTAATAGCTTTTTTAAAGAAGTAAGATGTCAAGAAAGGGATGATAAAAATGAAAAAGAAAATGATGTTAAAAGTAGGGCTATGTGTAAGTTTATTAGGAGTAAGTCAATTTGCTAGTGCGGCATTCCCAGCGCAAGCTGCAGAGAAAGTTGAGCAAAAGATAATTAAAAATCAAGAAGGTGCTATTTCAATCTCTCAGTTAAATTCCCATGTATGGGTCCATACAGAAATGGTTTATTTTAATGGGGAAGCAGTACCTTCAAATGGCTTAGTTCTAAACACCTCAAAAGGGATAGTGCTTATTGATTCTTCTTGGGATGACAAGCTTACAAAAGAATTAATAGAGAAGATTGAAAAGAAATTTCATAAACCGATAACAGATGCAATTATAACGCATGCTCATGTAGACCGAATTGGAGGAATTAAAACATTAAAAGAAAAAGGGATTCAGGTACATAGTACAGCTCTAACAGCTACACTAGCAAAGAAAAATGGTTATGAAGAACCAATTGCGGATTTAAAGGACATGACAAATATGAAGTTTGGAAATATAAAAGTAGAAACATTTTATCCAGGAAAAGGGCATACAGAGGATAATATTACAGTGTGGTTACCACAATATAAAATTCTATTTGGCGGGTGTTTAGTAAAATCAACAGATGCGAAAGATTTAGGAAATGTTGTAGATGCATTTGTAGATGTATGGGTAGGGTCAGTTGGAAATGTAATGAGTCGATATAGAAATATAAAATCGGTTGTACCAGGACATGGAAAGGTAGGAGATAAAAGTTTGCTTTCTCATACGCTAGATTTATTACAAGCAAAATAGAGAGGAACTTAAAGATTTATAGAAAAAAAACCTTTTCAAAGGTTCTTTCATTAAGGAAACCAAATTTATAAGATTAGTTAAATTAAGAATATGTAACTCTGATATTGTTAAACGATAAATTTTTAAAGAGAGAAAAAGAGGTATATAAATAATAAATAGAACAGGATATTTTCTATTTATTTAAAGGAGAAGAATAAAAGTGGTGGAGTGTCATAAACAAGGAATAACATTATTAATAGATATGCAGGAACTAGTTAGTAGAATTTGGAGTATAAGTAATATTATTATTTTTGCAGGAAGGAAAGCTAAGAAATGAAGCATAAATTTGGTCCAATGATTTTAGCATGTTGCATCTTTTTAGTTATACTGCTCATTCCATCTAGAAATTTAGTATCACTCATTAGCAATGAAAAGGTAAAAGATGCTGCGACCTCTTTACAAAAAGAAAAGTTACAAGGGGTTTTCTTACAACAAAAAATGTTAGAAAACTCTAAGTTTCTACCGATGTATGGTTCATCTGAATTTTCCCGGATGGATGCATATCATCCATCTAACTATTTTAAGGTAAATCCTCAAGGTTTTACACCATTTTTAATAGGGACTGGTGGAACGCAAAGTCTTGCTCATATTTTAAACGTTTCATCTACAATGAATCAATTAGAAGGAAAGAAAGCAGTATTTATTCTTTCACCACAGTGGTTTACACAACAGGGTGTAACAGAAGATAATTTTACTAGTAATTTTTCTAAACAGCAGACATATCATTTCGTTTTTAATGATGAAATTGAACCTGAAATGAAAAAGAAAATTGCAAAACGGTTACTAGACTTTAATATTGTTCATAAAGATCATATATTAAAAAATTCATTAGAGGGTATTGTATACAATGATACAGCTCATAAGATAAAGGCGGCAGTATTTAAACCTATTGCCTATCTAAATCGAAACATCTTTGACCATAAAGATTTAATAAACTCTATGTTTAACATTAAACCTAGGAAAGAACAGAAAAATATGGAACTACGTTCGCTTTCTTGGGAAGAAACACGAAAGCATGCTGAGCAATCTGGAAAAGTAGGGTCTACATCAAATACATTTGGAATTGAAAATACATATTACTATAAACACAAATTTCAAAAGAAATTACAGGGACTAAAGGGATATAAGGAAAATGAATCTTATGATGAGTCCCCGGAATATGAAGATTTGCAAATAATTTTAGATATTTTTAAGCAAAAGAACGTGAAACCACTTTTCATTTCTGTTCCTGTAAATGGACCATGGTATGATTACGCAGGGTTCCCAAAGGAACGCCGTGATGTTTATTATAAGAAAGTTAGAGAGCAAGTTGAGAAATCGGGATTTCCAGTTGCAGATTTTACTAGTCATGAATATGACAAGTACTTTTTAAAAGACACTATTCATTTGGGATGGAAAGGCTGGGTATACGTGGATGAAGCGATACAACAATTCCATGCTGAATAAATTCTAGGGTTAGACAAACAATGGAAGGTCATACTGGTTATGTGGAAAATAAAGAGTATAGATGCAACATGGTAAAAGAAGCAGGTTCACAGATGTGAATTTGCTTTCTTTTATTTGTGAAGAGTACTTCAAGTTTTCAATATATTCGCTGCAATAAGAGCTGCACTTTTTGCAGCGAAGCCTCTACCAGGAATAACGACAGAAATTACAATTTGTGATTTTTGAGTAGGAGCATAGGCGATATAAAGTGAGTGATTGACGATTTCTCCATTATCTTTTTGGGAGCTTGTTGTGCCTGTTTTACCAGAAACGTTAAAAGGTAAGTCTTTAATTTCTTGTATATTGTTGCTCATTCCGTTTCATAATACGTTCCAAAAGCTTGAAGGATAAAGATTTGATCTTTCTGTAATTTTTTGTATTTTATTCCTTTATTTACAATGATCTCTACATATTGAGCGAGTTGAAGGGGAGTGTGTACTTCATTTCTTCCCCAAGAAGCATTTAATAAAGCTGAAATCCTATTTTCAAAATTACCAGATGTCTGTAATTCATATTGATCTTCCTCTTCAAAAGGCAGGTCAATATCCATTTTGCAACGGAGCCAAATTGCTTTAAATAACCTGACCAAAGGGGGGATACTTTTTCTAAGTTTCCGTTATTTTGATTAAATAAAGGAGTTTTTGATGTGTTAATATTTAAAACTATGGAAGATGTAAAGAAATATGAACAAAGTTTGGCGCTATCATTAATACCCTTCTGGCACCCTCACAATATACAGGTGAATCTATTCTAGATTACTTAAACAAGCTCACCAGTATAAAATAGCCCACCTATTTCCGTAAGTGGGCTATATCTTTATTACACAATACCAAAGTATACTCTCTTTTTCTCATAAACTTTATGCAATTATACATATTCGAAAAAAATACACAAAATAAATATTACACGTAGTAAAATATCAATTGTAGATACCTTCTATAAAGCAGATTCTTTTCAAAGGTGTAACATATCAATTATTTTAGAAGATAGGGCGTCACTCTAATACTAATCTCAAATCTCTTGTATTTTGTGTACTAACAATCTGGTGTATATAGACGATTCTGTTTTATAGGATGTGTTTACACGTAACGTATACCAAAGGGGTAATACGGATAGATTTGTATTAAATGAACGTGGTTCAAGTCGGAGGAAGGCACTCAAATGAGTGTCTTTTCTTTTATAAAAGAACACTAAAAAATAAAAGTATACATTTAAACAAATGAAAATAAAAGGTTTGTTGGGAATGATATTTAAATTAGATTATTAATTGAAATAAACTATAAAAAGAAGAGACTAAGAAATATTTTCTAGTCTCTTCTTTTTGTCAATCTTACTTATTTAACCATAGCAGATACGATTACAGTAAATTCAGACGTAGCGTTCTTAGGATTAGCAATATAAAGAGATCTTTTAGATACGACACTTGTTCGATTGCCACTTAATACACCAGAGAAATGAGTAGGGTCTGTTGCAGCGGACTTATCTTCCATTACATTAAAACTAATAAAATCCGGATTTCCGCCGCCTTCAATCTCCCATTTTAAATATTTTGTTCCAGCAGGGAGATTTTCAGTACTGAAATTCCCACTTGAGCGATTTTTTTGTCCTGGTTGTGGTTCTTTACTTGATCTTACTCTTGCAATCTCTACTGTCGCTTTTGTTTCCATGTTCATTCCCCTTTTCAAATGTATATTTTAGTTAGGTTACTACAGTAACCTAACTAAAATATACAATTTCTAGAAAAAATAGATATTGAGAAATATTAAGATTTTTTATTGCCTCAAATTCTTTATTGATAAACAACAGCATGGATTTTTATTCCAACTAATGATGTAGCATTTCTAACATTATCAATGTACATTTCTTCTTTTTGTACCACTTCAGTTCGATTTTCGTGTAAAATATCCCTAAAAATAAGGTCATCCATGTACCAAAATTTCTCTTCCATTACATCAAAAAAAATATCATCTAAATCTCCACCACCTGCTATTTCCTACTTCAAAAAACTTGTACCTTCGGGTAAGATTGCAGTGCTAAATAAGAAAGTTATCTGAATTTCTTCAACCATATGCATTAAATAATGGAAATACAACATATCTTATTGAAACAGCATTTCAAGAACTCCGTACTTGGAAGATTATACTTACTTCGATGGCAATTATAGAACGAGCAATATGGGAAACACGTAAACGAGCAGAGAAAAGCATATTTAAGACGCTAACATCATCTTTAACCTTTTCACAAAAGAAAAAACTAAGTGGGTCGCTGGTGGCTTATCTATTTGATTTAACTCAGGATTTAATTGATTAAGCTTTTGAGATTCATGATAAACAAATGATGAATCTTCAATTAAAGGGAAGAAAGCAGCAAGAGGAGATCCATAAAAAAAAACGGAAAAGCGCTAAATGAAAAAATTCTTCATTATGCAGACTTAGGAACTGCATTAATTAAAGCTAAAGAAGAAAATGTGAATCCTTTTGTGGTATTAGAAACAGTCATGCCCTGGGGTAAATTTGTAGCTTCTGTAGAGGAAGCTAAACAACTGTCTCGACCTATAATTTATGATTATCTTGATTTATTAGAAAGCCGATACAATTACCTACGAAAATATACTCCTACATTACTTAGAGCCTTAGAATTTCAGTCTACAAATTATGCTAAGTCTGTATTAAACGCTTTAGACGTCTAAATGACTCAGGAAAACGTAAAGTATCACAAGGGGCCCCATTAGCTTTTGTTTCAAACAGATGCAAAAACATATATACGACGAAGATGGAAACATTAATCGACATTTCTATGAATTAGCTGCATTTACCCAACTACGGAATCATGTACGTTTTGGAGATATTTCTATTGTGGGAAGCCGGCAGCATAAAGATTTTGATGAATACTTAGTACCATCTCAAGATTGGATTGATAGTAAAGAAATTGGAACGCACTTAGCAGTTGCTACACATGCCGATGAGTATATAGCGGAACGAACACAAATTCTATTAAAGCGAATTGAAACATTCTCTAACAATGCTCACTCATTAGATGGAGTTGATATTGACAAGGGAAACCTACACCTCCAGCGTTTGGAAAAGGATACTCGAGAGGAAGCCAAACAACTAAGTGCCAAACTCTATCACATGTTACCTCGGGTTAAACTTACAGACCTACTTCTAGAAGTAGCGAACTGGACAGGATTCGAGCAACAATTTATTCACGCATCCACAAACAAACCACCTAAAGGGGAAGAAATCATTATTTCTCTTGCTTCACTTATGGCTATGGGAACAAATATTGGACTTACGAAAATGGAAGAGGCTACACCAAATATCTCTTATCATCAGTTAGCTAATGCAAGTCAGTGGCGTATGTACGATGATGCATTAAATCGTGCACAAGCAATATTGGTTAATTTTCAACATCGGCTACCCTTGGCTTCTTACTGGGGTGACGGTACTACTTCATCATCGGACGGAATGCGGTCAAATTGGGGTATCCTCTTTGAGTGCTAGCTCGAATCCACATTATGGATCTGGTAAAGGAGCGACTATATATAGATTCGTAAGTGATCAATTTTCTTCCTTTTACACAAAAGTTATTAACACGAATGCAAGAGATGCTATACATGTGATTGATGGGTTACTTCATCATGAATCTTTTTTAATGATTGAAGAGCATTATACGGATACAACCGGCTATACTGACCAAGTATTTTGCTTAACTCACCTGTTAGGATTCCGTTTTGCACCCTGATTAAGGGACTTATCCAGTTCTAAATTGTATACAATTGGTTCACCTAAAGATTTTTCAAATATAGAAGGTCTTATACGGGGACAAGTGAATATGAAATTGATCTATGAAAATTATGATGATGTTTTATGTGTAGCCCATTCAATTCGAGAAGGAAAAGTGTCCGGTGCACTAATTATGGGAAAGTTAGGTTCTTATACTCGCCAGAATAAAGTAGCAAAGGCATTGAGAGAAATGGGTAGAATTGAAAAGAATATCTTTATTTTAGATTATCTTTCAGATAAAACGTTACGTAGAAAAGTTCAACGAGGATTAAGCAAAGGGGAAGCAATGAATTCACTAGCAAGAGCAATATTTTTTGGGAAATACGGGGAATTCCGTGAACGTGCTCTCCAAGCTCAGTTGCAACGAGCAAGTGGATTAAGTATTCTCATTAATGCCATCATTATATGCAATACCGTATATTTAAGAAAAGCTGTAGAAATGTTAAGAAGTACGCATGGTTTTAACGAAGAACTATTAAAACATATCTCACCACTAGGATGGGAGCATATCAACTTTTTAGGTGAGTATCGATTTAATATAAAAGATACTACAACGTTAGAATCTCTTCGTCCTTTACAACAAGTCTAAAAATAAGAGCCGGATTTTTCTTAGAGTAGAAAATCCGGCTCATTTTTTGTCGGAATTTGCTTAGAGTATATTTTCGTTAAAATGTGGGTGGGACGCCATATAAAGAAAAGACACCCTAAGGTGCCTTCCTCCGACTTGAACCATCTTTTTGTATTAGATTTTGGGTTGAATTATATTATATTCATTTTGAACACTATCATATTATTCTACATGAGTAAATTTAATTTTATTTGGATCTACCTTTGCGTTTATAACTTTGATCTTTACAGAATAGGTATCCGCTTCTAGAGAATTTATCGGAGCTGAAAATGGTTGAGAAACAGAATGTCTATTATTAGGGATAGTGGCACTTGTTACATACGATAAATCACCTATTAAATTATAAAACTCAAATACTACACGGCTTGGCTCTTTTTCATTAGCTGAACTTACATCAGCAATCCCAATAAAATTATTAAAATAAGGATAGTACCTGATGGCATCCCCATCATAAAGCCAAAACTCACTTTCATTTACGAATGATTTTTCATTGTTTATTGATTCTGGTTATATTCATTTTACTTGCCGGGTTCATTCGTTTAATGGATTGGATAGACAGACGGTATATAAAGGAGGAACAAAAATGACAAATCAATTACACAAAGGTGAGGTAGCTCAAAAATTATTAGAAAGAATTAATGAATTAACTAAGGTTTGTAACGATGTGGAAACAGCGTTAGTAATCAAAGATTTAGCTGAAGCTAGACAGATCATTCTTAATAGTTAAGAGTCGAAGTGGTAGCCTTGACTCTTACAGAAAGTTATTTGTCATTACGAATGTAATTTTCAGGCAATATATCTGTGTAACTAACAAGTGAAGCTGATCTATGTACAGCTTCGTAGAACTTTTCATATACAAGTACAGCGTCATCAACAGAACGGATTAAACCTGACTTGTTTTGGAAAAAGGCAATAGTTAAATCTTTAGCGATCTCTTTCTTATCCATGGTATCACCTCCTATCCTGGTTTATAGGAACATTATACCAAATTAGTAGAGTTATAGATAAATAAAGTGGTAAAGCGATGAATAAACAACAACGAGATGAATACGAAAAAAAGAACCTCTTGTGGATCATAAAGGATTTAAGAGCAAAGGGTGTACATAACAGCGCAGATAAGGTTGAGGAAATGCATAAGGAGTTTATAACTCTAGCTAAATAAGTAATCAAATTTGAACTTCGTATAAAAAATGTAAGGAGAAAAAACAATGGGGAGAAAAGTAAAAGATTTAACCGGTAAACGATTTGGACGATTGACAGCGATTAGAGATACAGGTCAACGAACAAAAGGCGGAAAGGTAGTTTGGAAGTGTGTATGTGATTGCGGTAATACCAAAAAAATAATAGCCGTCAGTTTGTATAGCGGAATAACCCAATCGTGCGGGTATCTAGCGCGCGAAAAAGCACAGTTACTTAATTTAACATCAAAAGTGTCTTCAAATAACAAATCAGGAATCAAAGGTTTGTATTGGGAAGAAAGAAGTCAGAAATGGGTAGCGCAGATATACGTTAACGGCAAACACAAACATTTAGGACGTTTCATCGACAAAGAAGATGCTATAAAAGCGTGAAAAGCAGCCGAAGAAAAGTACCATAAACCAATTTTGGATAAGTACATTACTGCATAAAACAAGTGCTGAAAGGATTAAGTTTCAACCAAAATCTTAATTAAGATAGGACAAGCTCTCGCTTGTCGGAAAATTCAGGGATTTGATAGCGGTCCCCCACCTTATTGAAAGGTTCCTGGGTATTCTGATGCGTGAAAGCATCAAAAAAAAAGCCCGTACAGAAGCACAGGCTAGTTGTTACACATATCGGTAACTAAATTTTAACAGACTTTCAGAAAGTAAGCTATTGAAAATAAAAGATGCTCTATAGCAACGAGCGATATAGAGAAAACATTCCCTAAAATTAGCTACCTCTATTATACCATAAGTTTTCTATCAGTAAATAAGGAGGAATGTAGAAATGAAAGACGGTGTAGTTTTAATGTATTGCAAGAATGGAGTGCTAACAAATGAACAAAATGAGGTGCTTCAAATGTCATCGATGTTGTTCCAACCGTTAAAAGTTGTATTTGATAAACCCCAGGAACAAGCTGTTAATTTAATAAAACAAGCAAACTAAGGAGAAAAGCCTATGTTAGATAAAAATCAATCAAAAGTCGTCCTTCCGGCGTGGGTGTGGAAGGGCGTGCGAAACGAAAAAGAAGAAAAAGAAAAGGCGATTGAGTACATAACTCCTGATCGCTATCCAGGATACAAAATTATTGAGATTCAAGGCGATATAGCGTTATGCGAAAGAGAAAGCGTCTAATGAAGAAGGTGAACTGAATGAACAACAATGTGATGAAAATCGCAAGAATAAACTTACGTGGCAATACGATGGATCAAGGGTGGTTTAAACACCTTACTTTAGATAATGGTAAGCCGTACATGGTTGCTATATCAGTTTTGAGTGAAGTGTTTTATTGGTATAAACCAACGGAACTAAGGGATGAAGAAACCCATGAGATTCGATATAAACAAAAATTCAAAGCGGATAAGTTACAAAAAAGTTATATACAACTAGCAGAAACATTTGGATTTACCAAAAGACAAGTGAAAGATGCATGTGATTATTTAAAGTCAAAAGGACTAATCATGATTGAATTTAGGAAAATTATAGCGAATGGGATTCGTTGTAATAACGTAATGTTTATCGAACCAGTCCCACAAGAAATCACAAAAATTTCAATTTTGTACCAAGACCCTAGTACGTTAGAACGGAATAGGGTCACAAGTTTGAAACTTGCGACATCTCGAGATATCTCTAGTGTGTACGCCGACCAACAACCTCGTGTATGAGAGTTAGTCCTGAACCAAAAGCCGCCCTAGAGCTAACTAACATCTAGGTTCGAGGCTCAGCCTGCTCAGCCTGCGAGTAGGGAGCCCCGCGTGTTCACTGAGAAACACTCTTTTCGTGTGGTAAATCCACAGGGGAATGCAGAATTGTTCCAAATGATGCTAAGACCATTATCTAGAAATATCTTGAGACGTCCAAGTATTTAGTTGCAAGTCTCTTATGTAGAAGAAAAGCTAAGCTTAAATATACTATACGAAGGGAATGAGAAATGAATTCAGTAACTATTAAATTTGGTCAAGGTACACCAGCTTGGGAAGACATGATAGAAATAGTTAAATTCTTAGGGAAACGTGGATAAGAAAAGACAATTCAATTGTGATCTTTGTTTTCAAAACAAGAATATTGAAGAGAAATCTATTTATCAATTCGATGAGTCTGATGACATTATAGCGTGTATAGATTGTGAGAAACAAGCATTTGAACAGTCAAAAAGTCAAACAAAATAGTTATTTTATCTAGAAACAATAAAAGAACCCGCTGTTTATATACGGATTCTTTATAACAGGAACACAAGGAATACAAGGAAGCTGGTCCAGAGCAACTTTTGTATTCACTTGGATGATAATACTATATTCGCAGGAAATAAAAATGTTAATGGAACTTAATAAAATTCTTATTTTATAATGGTTTAGCCCCTTAGGGTGCGCTCCAAGGGGCTGAGAACTAAGAATCGAGAACTTCTTGTTTAATAACATGATAGCTCTTTAAGGAGTATCGGTGATATTGTAACACATTGCCAATTAAATTAAAATTTTAATATTTGGATTAAGATATAAATAAAATGTTATTTAAATAGAAAGGGAGATGGAAATCATGAGAGAACGTGAAAATTTGGATGTATTGTGTGAAAAGTGCGATAAGTTAATCATCATTGGTGTAAAGACGGAATCCGGCAATCATTATTGTGAAACATGTTATGACAAGTTAGCGTACGGAAACAAAGAAAAGTAATTTAATAAAATCCTTATTTAAACATAAAAAGAGCGCCCAGGAAAGCGCTCTTTGACCAAGACTTATATTAAATTGAACAGTGTCAGCAATATATCTTATGTATGTTTTTAGATTATGTGAAAATTATGAATAAAATCTTTATTTAAAAAAAGAGCTTACATATCAGTAAGCTCTAAAAAAAATAGTCTATATTAGTTGAAAGTCATACAACAATATATGCTTGTTTGGTTTGAATGTGACAAATTGTTAATAAAATCGTTAATTAGTGATAAATAACAAAGAGCATGCATATAAGCATGCTCTTTGATAAGAAAGGTAGATTTTTATGAATGGAGAATGTCCATACAATAATATATGCTTGGCCAATCAAAAGGTGAAAATAATTTAACAAAAACGCTATTTGATAATTGATTTTACAAAAAATAGAGTGCATTAATATATGCACTCTAAGTAAAGGTCTTTAAAAGAGGAGTTTTAAAGAATTTTAATTGTCAATATACTATATGCTTGTCTTAAAAAAGTGTGAATGAGATAAAGTGAAGTTTTAATCAATACAGATATATGTTGTAACAAAAAGTTACAACTATAGTATAAACAAATATCAAAATAACATGCATAAAAGAAAACTAAACAAAAATTTCATTTTATATTAATTCGGAACATAAAAAGAGCACTTAGTAAAGTACTCTCGTGACGAGACCTATTTTATAACGACTATTTTATATAGAAAGGAACTCAAAATATTATATGTTCGTCTAGCTAATTGAGTGCTTTTTTACAAATAAAGAGCAGCTAGCAAAAGCCAACTACTTCATTACCAAAATGTTCCGGGTTACAAACGTTGTTAAGAAAGCAGCTTATTAAATAGTATGTACGGGATTATGGTAATTATGCAGATAAAGAAAAAAGAGCACCTTGGAACAGCGCTCTTTATGGGAGTGTATAGTGCTTAGAATTTCATGAAGGTTTTTTAGGAATAAAATGAACGAGCTCACGTCTGAAAAGAGGTGGTTACAAGATAACATATGAAAATGTCGTAATAGGAGTGACATTGAAATTTAATATAAAAAAGAGCAGCTAGCAAAAGCTAAATTCTCCAAATAGGGATGTGTTTCTAGATGTAGTTATAGTATAAACGGAATATTGAATTTTATTCAGGTCGGTAGAGGTAAATGAATAAATTTAGGCTGTTCCAACTTGGTTTTGGTCTGCAACATCAGCATCAAATGTATCTGTTGCGCTAACACCGCTAAAAGTATTGACAACAAAACCCACATTTGACGCCCCTGAACTATTATAAGATTTTGTATTCTCTTTTGGAGAAACATTATAAAAATCGCCTAAATTGAAAGAACCAGCACTATTTTGTACGACAAGGTTTGCTACAACTGAAGGAATAGTATTCACCTGCTTTCCTAGAAAGTATTTAAATTAGCATATGGTGTAATTGTCTAGAGGTTCATTTCAATCTAAGAATTTGAAGTTATTTCCTGTGAATATTTTAATAAAGGGATAGCGATGTGGCGAGACCCCATCACTATCAAGCTAACAAAACAAAATACCCCCTAACATGAAAAAATACGCTATCCTTTCTGTAGAATCATAGGTGATCTGAACCCATTTGGTGAGACAAAGAAAAAACACCTAGACAACATGTTTCCTATAAGCTATAGGTGACATGTTAGCTAATTTCCTCTGAATCTGTTCATTATTATAGTAGTGGATGTATTCATCCATAGTTTGTATTATACTAGCATTATTCGATTGTTTTATATTTTGCGCATAGAATCCTTCGGATTTCAAATGAGAATGAAAGGATTCTATGAGGGCATTATCATGGCAGTTTCCTGTACGAGACATGCTTGTGATAATGCCTTTTTCTGTGGCATATGTTTAAAATTGTTTTGATGTATACACTTTTCCTTGATCCGAATGTAAAATCGTATCAATCACATTTCGCTTTCTTAAAGCCTCTTTTAGAGTATCTAATACAAGAGAAACATCCTGTGTCTCACCTATTTTATAACTTACAATTTCATTGTTAAACCCATCTATAATAGATGAAAAATAAAGAGTCTTATTGCCGAACATCAAATACGTGATATCAGTGAACCATTTTTCATTAGGATTAGTAGCTTTAAATCTCCGTTGTATTCTATTTTTAGCTACCACTGGTTCATGACCAAGCACAAATATCTTTTTCTTTTTTCTAACCCGAGATAATACGTTATATTTTTTCATGATACGTAATACTTTTTTATGATTCATTACGATGTTAAATTGAGCACGTAGACAAGCTGTAACTCGACGATATCCATACCGATATTTATGATGTTGACATATTTCTATTACGGTTTTTTTCTTCATGATTAGTTACTGTTTTCTCCTGCTTTTTCCAATCATAATAGGTAGCACGTGAAATATTAAATATGGAACATAGTTCTGCAATTGTAAAAATTGATTGCCATTCCTTTATCATTTTCATTATTTCTTCTTTTCCTCCCACCTCCTTAAGATTTCTTAGCACTTTTCCAGCAATATAATCTTTGCCTTTAAATAACGTATTTCTAATTCTTTTTGTTCAAGTTCTGTTAACCTTTTTAAGCCTTTTCCATGTGCAGATTGTCTTCCAATAGACTGTTCAAACCGATAGGTTTCGCCTTCACGATACCATTTCATCCAAGTTTTAATTTGAGCCACATGTTTAATTCCTAAGGCATCCATAATTTCTTTGTTTTTGAATCCTTGGTGTTTCATTTCAACTACTTTCCACTTTATTTCGGCGGGATAATGCGTCTTTTTCCCCATAAGAAAAACACCTCCATTAAAATCATAACTGATACTTACGATTTAGAGAGGTGTTTTTTTTCGTCTCATTTTAAGGGTTCACTCCATACAGAAAGGATGGTGTTTTTTATGAATCTTTCGATTCAAGGTGAACTCCAATTATTTGCTCAAGAAATTTAAAGCTTCTCATCCCCAAATATCTTACGAGATTTTGCTAGAGATGTTGGTTTTGTTCAACGAACCAGTAAATACCAAGCAAAAGATTTAGTCGCTTTATGTGTATGGATGAATCAAAATATCGCTACGACGTCTTTAACTCAGTTATCTAGCTGTTTAGAAGCATGGACAGAAGTATCAGTCCTTCGGGACTGAATCAACGATTTAACGCTGCAGCTGTGCAGTTTCTACAGAAAGTATTAGCCAAACTTCTCAACCAAAAGTTATCTTCAGCTAAGCTGCTCTCTTCTCCATACACTTCTATTTTCAAGCGTATTCGTATCCTAGATTCAACTGCATTTTAACTGCCAGATCCCTTTTCATTCGTTTATCCAGGTGCAGGAGGATGCAGCCATACAGCCGGAGTAAAGATTCAGCTTGAGTATGATTTATCATTTTAGCCAAGAAGACTCCTTCCTCAAGGAGCGTGAAGGCTCATAGAGGAAGGAGTAGAGTAGGTGGGAGATGAATGGACTTCGAACAAGGGATGGCAGGAAGCCATCTTAATTGTTCGACATACAAAAAGTACTACTCTTTTTTCTAATCAAAAATAAGTTCGCACGAAATACCGTTTTTACGAACAATAAGATATCTATATAAAAATCTAATGTGGTATCTAGGGATATCAAGGTCGGGTTCATTGGTTTCGTTTATTTGCATGCATCAATATAATACATATTTTATATAGATTATATTGATGCTGAATTACTCATAACCAATTTTTATAGTGAACTACATTTTAATTTATAAAAGTTTTTCTTGTGTTAATCTAATTAACTCCTGATAATCATAAATAAATTAACCTATTCATATTTAATAACGACTTTTAAACTGTTTTCATGTATTCATTTTTGGTATAAATTTATATGTAGTTTTTATAGCCTAGTACAAATTTATCGCTTGGTTATCTATAATGTTTATTTGAACAACTACAATATTCCATTCAATTTAAAGTATATTTCAGTATATCATAATTTAATTATGTAAATAAGTCTGTGTAAAAATTGAATTTAACGCGAACTTGTGTTCGCTTCTGTTTTCTGTTATAGTATATATGAGGTGATTTTTATGGATTACAGCAAGCAACGTCAAAAATCCGTACATCGTAAAAAATTATACGAAAATCTAAATGAAATGCCCTTTTACATAGAAGAATTTGTGGAGTACAAAGAATTGCATGATGCCTCTCCCTCAACCCTACTGAATTATGTATATGATTTTAGAGTCTTCTTTAACTGGCTATTATCTGAGCAAATTATTGAATTTAAGCCCACTAAAGACATATCCTTCTCTGATTTGGAAAATTTAAAGAAAAAAGATGTTGAGAACTTCATGAGGTTTCTAAAACTACAACAAAACATGCAGAATTCCTCTGTTAATAGAAAAATTTCAGCCTTAAAGTCTTTATTCAAGTACCTTACTTCCCTATCAGAGAATGATGAAGGAGAATGTTATTTTTATAGAAATGTAATGGCCAAAATTGAAATACATAAAGATAAAGAAACATTAAATGCCCGTGCAAAACGTATGAGATCTAAGATATTTCATAATGATGACGATCAAGAATTTTTGAATTACGTTAAGTACGAACATGAAAAATCTTTAACAAAACATCAGTTGTTCTATTTCCTAAGAGATAAAGATCGTGATGTAACTATCCTTTCCCTCTTTCTTGGGAGTGGTATTCGTGTAAGTGAATTAGCGGATCTTCGTATGGAGGATATAAACCTAAAAGAAAGACTAATTGATGTAATCCGCAAAGGAAATAAAGAAGATTCAGTATGGATTACCCCCATTGCATTGAATGATCTTGAAAAATATATGGAAATTAGAGATAACAAATATGCCCCAGGAAAAGAATTAAAAAATGTATTTTTATCGAAGTATAAACATACTGCTCAGCCACTTTCGGTTAGAGCTATCCAAGATATAGTAGAAAAATATACTAAAGCCTACGGTAAAAGAATGTCTCCCCATAAATTAAGACATACATTGGCAAACAAATTATATATGGAAGAAAAGGATTCATTACAAGTCATGCAGCAACTTGGGCATACCAGTCAAGATACAGCTTTGTTATATACACAACTTGGGGAAACAACTATTAAAGATAGCTTGGGAAGAATAGGAAAGAATAAATAAAAAAAGTTCAGCAATTTTACATTGCTGAACTTTTTTTATTTTCGTTAATAAGAGAGGATTTAAAAGCTATAATAAATTTACTTAATTCCGAAATTTATCATGTGAAAAATATATAGTTTAAATTCCTAAAATATATGCAGTTTCTAATTGTACAAACAGTTTTTGAAACGCCTATAGTCGTAAGGGGGCTGGGTGAATGCCGAAGGTTGGCTAAAATGCGTACACACCGCTGCTCAATTTCGGCTGTCTGTGAATATTCATCCTTGGCAATATTGAAATTTTGTTTATTTGCTCTATAAGGGGGCACCATACATGCCCATCAACTTAAGAAAAATAAAGACCTATGATATGAACCATAAGTCTGCGGCCAACTTATGGTTCCAGGATTTGAAGAATATTTTTAATGCCGCGTTGGATCTGTTTATCTAAAGGGATGTTTTTATAGCGAAAAGAAGATCTGAACTGAAAGCCGGATTAAGGAACTGTTGAGTAGCAATAAAGTTACTCCACTAAAGGACCATATTCTTGAAAAGAGTTATTCAATTAACGGGAATCTAGTTTCAATAGAACATGATAAAATAATTAAAAATGGAGTAACGAAAAAAATGTTAAATACCTCCCTATCTGCATACAAAAAGATATAGGGCCACTAAAGGCTGAGAGGAGATGTATAGATGGTAAGTTACCACATTGCTACAATTGATAGCCTGCGTATTTTTTACCGGGAAGCAGGAAGCCGCAGAAATCCAGCGATTGTGCTGCTCCATGGTTTTCCGAGCTCTTCCCATATGTTCCGGGACCTAATTCCTCTTTTGTCTGACCAGTTTTATGTCATTGCACCTGATTATCCCGGCTTTGGAAACAGTAGCCTGCCTGCTCCTGATGAATTTACATACACGCTCCATAACATTTCTCTTGTTATGGAAAGACAGAAATCCCAAAACTGAAGCAGCATTGGGAGCCCTGCTCACCTTTGATTTCACAAAGAAGCAGTATCTAACCGGTGCTTGCTCCCAGAATCTGATCAGCTCGGACAGCTATTTAATGGATCAGCTCTTATTGGACCGCCTGGGAAATGCTCAAATTCAATTGGAACTTGCCTACGATTATCGAAAAAATATAGAGCAATATCCCGTTTGGCAGCAGTATCTGCGCATGAAGCAGCCCCCAGCGATAGTTATCTGGGGAAAAATGATTTTATTTTCACGTTGAATGGTGCTGTTGCCTTTAGCAAGGAGCTGTACAATGTGGAACCCCATCTTCTTTGCGGCGGGCATTTCCTTCTCGAGGAGCAAGTTTGTCAGGTATCACAGCTAATTAAAAGCTTCTTTTATTCAAGGCTAATTGTTCAATAATTCATGTGTGATAAATTTTAATAATTTTCAATTCATCAACAAGGTTTTATACTCTAAAGACAAAAAAGATTGGCATTTTGTCAGCTTTTTTTCTTCCACCAATTCCTTTTAATTATCTGTCGATAATTAATAATGACCGTTCATGGTATTTTTAGTATGTTTTGGGTGTTGTTTATGAGTATACCACTTCCATTCATCAGGTAGCATAGTTATAGTAAAAAAATTGAAATCCATCAGGTTTTATTTGATATGCCTACTTTTATGATATCTATAAAAGATAATAAAAAACTACATAGAAAGATATGCCTTTGTATAAACATATACTTTAAGTTGATGGATATGGTGTATCAACAGGTTTCAGACAAGCAGTGTAGACGGCCATATTTGCTTGTGCCTCGGAGTGTGGGTGTACATTCGCATGATCTACTCCCAATAATTGCTTTGCCCGCTCAATAGCTAAGTTCTCTACATTGTCTACATCCACCATAGTATCTCTTTCCTGGATACCCTTCAGCATACTTATTAGTCCACACTGTCCCCATTGCCTCAGCTATTTGATAATCTTGTTCCCATAATCTCTTCATAATTAACTACCCCTTTTTATGAATTAGTCGTTTTGTTGTATGCTATGATCTGTTGTGCCAACAGTAGGACCTAATGTCTTTTGTGCAACAAACGGTAGATTATTAAAGTTAATTGCTTTATTCCGTGTAATGAATTTTCATATAGTATTGAGATGAAATTGTGAAAGGACTTAGATAAGGTATTAGACAAGAAAAATAGGCACATCCCTATTGAGTGCCCACTTTCCATTCCTCATAAGATTAGTATTTCTTTGTTTTGTTGGCAAATACATTTATCAATTCCACTAGAGTTCGCGTATATTTAAGTTAAATTCCTATGTGATTATTCAACTCTTGGTTTTAATAAAAAGGAGAGATAATTTTTCTCTCTAAATCTTTAATTCCCATTGTCTCCCTATACAAGACAGTATTTAAAAACCTTTTGAAATGTAATTTTTTAGAAGGATTCTTCAATCTTTAATTCCTTATCAAAAATAAGTACATTTCTTTGAGTGCCTTTATACTTAGGCCAATATAAATTATTTTCATTAGGTGAACCGTTCTTGAAAAACCTTAGTAGGTATCCTTGGACTTGTTCTGATAAATTATGAGCTTCTGTTAAATTTATATCCTCGAGCATTGGCGAATCATCCCACTTTTTGAAATTTCCAAATACAAATGGCAAATCAATACAATGGCAAGCTAACAAATTAGAATTAGGTGAAGGATATTTAAATTTAAAACCATAGGTTTCACTACCGACTTTATTTAGATTGTATATTAACAAATTGGTTGGTAAACCAAAAATCGCATTCGAACTTGTATCTATAAGTTCAAAATAGTTATCTTTATTCCTCATATCAGTCTGATGAAAAAATGCTGATGTTTCCTCAGCTGTAATACCAGCTATAACATTTACTTTACCACCAGAAATTCGAACCGCTTCACTAATGATATCTCCTTTTAGTAACACGCCGTCTACCATGGGTAAGAAGGGGGAGGATACCAACTCATTGTTTCTACGTTGTATTATTGTAAAAACCTCTGCTTGCGATGAAAGCATTTTGTCAATTGGCACGTCTAAAATTTGTTCCTTAGTACTTTCATTAATTCCTAATCTTTCTAATAGTAAATTAGATAGTTCTAGTGAAGAATTTTCATTTAGGGCCTTAATCCCACCAGGAAAACTAAATATTGCTGCACGGTTAAACATACCTTTTACCTTTTCGCAGGCCATCAATGCTACAGTATACCATGCACCAGCCGATTGTCCTGCTATAGTGATTTGATCAGGGTCCCCACCAAAAAATTTAATGTTTTTCTTTACCCAATTTAAAGAAGCTATTAAATCTTTTAATGCAAGGTTTCCTTCAGATATGCCAGGTAGAAATAAATTCCCTAAAGCTCCTAATCGGTAATTGACAGTAACAACAACCACATCTCCGCGTGAAGCCAATTCACTTCCGTTATACCAAGGCAAGGAACCACCACCAGTCACCCAACCACCACCATGAATCCAAAAAACGACAGGTCGTTTTTCATTTTTATCTTTTGTCCAGATATTTAAAGTGAAGGAACTTTCCTTTTGATTCCATTCTTCTTTTTTTGTACCCATAATACTAGCAAGTCTACTAGGTGATTGAGGAAATATAGATCCAGGTTTAGTTGCATCTCTAGATCCACTCCATTTATCAGGTTCTCCAACTGGCATAAATCTTCCTTGATCAGAACCGTAAGGAATATTATAGAGTGCTAAAGCCATATTTTCTAAAGTTCCGGCTAACTTACCTTGTTTACAGTGCACTATTAATTTACTATTTTCCACTTTATTTCCCCACCTATCTTACGTTTATACGACCCATGGAATGATAAATCTCTTGAGGATAAAATAAACTCAGGTTTATCTTTGTATTAAAACCATGCCTATTTTTTACCATTTAATAGATTTATCTAAAGTGATTCCATCATCAACGTTACTTCCTTCCATTGTATTCGTCTTGGCTTGAATACAGATGAAGTAAAGGGGCTCCTTTGAATTATTACGCCAGATTCGTTCTCCTTTCTGAGCTACTCTAATCACAGTACCTTCTTTTATTTCAAGAATTTCATCATCAATCTTAAATTGTCCTTTTCCCTTTACAAATATATAAAGTTCCTCATTTTCCTTATGCTTATGATAGAAAGGCATTGAAACACCTGAAGGAAAAACATTAAGAGAGACTTCCATCCCTGTGCATTGTAATATATCTTTGAGAAACACTTTTCCAGGAACATCAAATGGATTAGTGTTTTTATACTGGAGTAGATCATTCCATTCCCCTACTTGAATCGCACTATAGTTCTCACCTTTCAAAGTTGAATTAGTAAATTGATTCATACATATTCTCCTCTCAATTGTTTTTCTTAACAAAAAAATTATTATTAAAAATTACTAAGACGGCAAAACTATCAAATCTTTATATTTTTAATTTATAGAGTAATGCTTCAGCGGCTTCCATAGTAATTTCACCTAATGTTGGATGTGCATGGATTGTCATGGCGATATCTTCCACTGTCATCCCTGACTCAATGGCAAGACCAATCTCCGCAATTATATCAGACGCATTTACACCTACAATTTGCCCACCAATCACTAAGCCATTATCTTTACGAGTTAAAAGCTTTAAGAAACCTTCAGCACTATTTAGTACAAGTGCACGACCATTAACTGCGAATGAGAATTTAGCAGTAACTATATCAATACCTTCATCCTTCGCCTGTTTCTCATTATAACCAACAGTAGCTAACTCCGGTTCTGAGAATACAATTAAAGGAATTCCAAGATAATCTATTTCAGAAGAATGACCAGCAATTGCTTCTGCAGCAATTTTCCCCTCGTATGAGGCTTTATGTGCTAATTGTGGGCCCGGGATAATATCGCCAATCGCATAAATGTTAGAGACATTTGTACGGCATTGTTTATCAACTTTAACAAGACCATGATCAGTTATTTTAACTCCAACGTTTTCCAAACCAAGTCCATCCGTGTTAGGACGACGTCCAACTGTTACTAATACATAATCAGCTTCAATATTTTTTTCTTCACCGTTCGTTTCATATGTTACAATTACTCCGTTTTCTTTTTCTTCCACACCTTTTGCAATAGCATTTGTCACAATTCCCGTACCTTTTTTCATTAATTTGTTGGATATGATTGTAGTCATTTGCTTTTCAAAACTTCCAGTCAATAGTTCTGAACTGCCTTCAAGGATAGTTACTTTCGTTCCAAAATTAGTATATGCAGTACCAAGTTCAACACCAATAACTCCACCACCAATAATCACTAATTTTCGTGGTAATTCAGGTAGATTTAATGCACCAGTTGAATCAATTACTCGTTTTGTATAATTAAAACCTGGAATCTCTACAGGTCTAGATCCAGTACCAATAATTGCATTTTTAAATGTGTAAGTTTGAACGGAATTTCCATCCATTACACGTAGTATATTGGTATCAACAAAGTATGCTTCTCCTTTGACAACATCTACTTTGTTTGCCTTTAAAAGGAGTCTTATATTTTCATTTAATTGTTTTAAAATATCCCCTTTCCACTCTTGTACTTTAGAAAAATCAATTGTGATATTTTCTGCTGAAATACCAATTTCTCCAGAATGTTTCATCGATTCGTATCGATGTGCAGCTGTAATTAAAGCTTTAGACGGAATACAACCAATATTTAAACAAACTCCTCCAAGCTTATCTTTTTCAAAAATGATTACTTTTTGTCCTAATTGAGCAGCACGCACAGCAGCAATATATCCTCCAGGACCAGAACCAATTACGATTGTTTCAACCTCTTTCATATACCCATCCCCCTTCATTACATATCACAGTTAAGTTATCATTTTAGAAAATCCTTTTAATAACTTGGATTATGTGTGTTCTTCTACCATGATTCCGCATAAATACATCACAGTTTTTTAATAATCAAAGATATCCCCCCTCTCCATAAGAAACCGTTCGGTCTCTTATTCGCGGTAAAAATCACGGCTCATGTGGCCGTGATTTTTTTAACTCAATAAAAAGTTGAGAAGATACAGTATTAATATACTCCATGTCTTGATACAATCGTGATAAAGCAAGTGCACCTTCAAGGGAAGAAATCCAAATTATAGCAATTTGTTTCGCTTGAGTATCTGGCTTTAACTCTCCTTTTTCTATTCCATTTGTAATAATCCATTCAATAATTCCCAATAATTGATTCATTGCAATCTTTGCTTGTTCTGCTAAATGAGGATGATAATCGTCTGCTTCTAGCATTACGTTCATGATAGGGCACCCTCCGGAAAATGGTTCTTTATGGAAAAGAGACTTAAATACTGAAATGAATGCTTTTAACTTTTCAATAGTATTGGGTGCATTTTTTATTTCTTCGATATAACGCTCTCCCAATTTTGAAGTAGCGTATTGAAAAGCTTGAATCGCTAAATCATCTTTACTTTTAAAATGCCGATATATCCCTCCTTTTTCTAATCCTGTCTCACGCATAATATCAGACATCGAAGAACCACTATACCCTTTAATATTAAAAAGTTCAGAGGAACGTTCTAAAATCTTTTGTTTAGTTAATTCGCCTTTACGCATAATATCCTCCTAAAAAACCGTTCGGTCTTTTTTTATTCTAAAACAAATAGAAAGTGATTTGCAAGAAAAAACATTAAAAACTTACCGAATACTGTAGATTTGAATCAAAGTTACATTTCCTTTAAGAAAATAAGAAAAGAAATGTCCTGCATTATTAATACAGGTTTTTTTTTCAAAATTTATTTACTATCTACAGCTCCCACTTTTAAAAACGTATCGTTTTCATTGTCTTGTGGTAATTCTATTTCTCTTTGGTCTGGAGGGAATAATAGCTCTTTCAAATTGTTCATCCTTTGCTACTCTGTGAAATTAAGTTATCAAACTGATAAATTTTATAATTTATATTTTTATTAACCAGAGCATCATCAATGACAGAAGCGTTATAAGCTGCAAATCCATTAGAGATTATCGCACTTCGTAACAAATACCATATATTTTTGACAGACTGTCAGTCATAAATGTATAATATAATGTAATTGATAATTCATATCAATTACAAAGAGGCTATTCAATAACTAAACTTAGCTTGCACGGTTTCCCTTAAAAGTTGTAAGTCAAATTTCCCACTTGGAACACCAAATAAATGTTCAAATGTTGGTTGAATAGATACAACCCTTGCAATTCGCTCTTCTGGAGTCCATTTGAATAATGAAGAATCTACCCAATGGTGAATTGTTGAAAGGAAAAATTCTGCTGTAAGTGTGGGATTTTCAACATGAAAAATCCCCTCTTTATTACCTTTAATAATTAAATCTGTTAAAATTGGTGTAAATTGACAAATCGTCTGTATATGTAATATTTGACGAAGAATCGCATTATTATCGTGTTGTAAATATTTGAAAATCTCAATGTGCCCTGTTGGATCATCAAGTTCATACACAAAGACCCATGCAATTTTCTCGTAAGTAGAAAGTGAATCATTATAAATTACTTCAATAAATTGTTTTTTTATACTTTTTAGTTGGCGATTAATTAATGCATTAACTAACGCTTCCTTTGATTTGAAATGATAATACAATGTGCCTTGTGCTACTCCTAGTGTTCGAGTAATATCTGTTGTTGAGGTTTTTTCATAACCTGTTTGTTTGAAAAGGGATTCTGTAACATCTAATATTTCATTTCGTCTGTCTGATGCACTTTTTGTTACTCTAGTCATAGTTTCTATCGCCTCCTTCCATTATTTAATCATTTGACTAGTTGTCAGTCAAATGATTACTTAGAAATAAAAAGTTTTGTTTTTATATTAAGCAAAAATTAGTTATATAAAGGAGCTGCATTTATGAATGTGATTCGCTTAAAAAAAACAAATGCGTATTCTTCATTTAGATGGTTTTATTTAGCAATTATTTTGTTCCCAACACTACTAATCTCTTTGAATACCTATATGATTCAGATCGCACTACCCATTATGCAATCTGAACTGCACATTAATTTCTCACAAGCACAATTAATATTTTCTGGATACTCGATTGGACTGGCATCGTCTCTAATAATTGGTGGTAAACTTGGTGATATATACGGGAGAAGAAAAATATTATTGATCGGTATATTTATGTTTACACTTACAGCTTTTATTGGTGGAATTAGCTCACATCCATTATCTTTAATTACTATTAGAATTATACAAGGTTTGTCAGCAGCTTTTATCCAGCCACAAATTCTATCAATCATTCAAATTATTTTCCCATCAAAAGAAAAGAATCTTGCTTTCGGTCTATATGGTGCTGTCATTGGAATTGCTTTCACCTTTGGATTAATATTAGGTGGATTATTAGTCGACTGGAACCTATTTAATAGCAGTTGGCGTACTGTATTCTTATGTAATGTGCCATTCGGCATCCTAGTACTTTTACTACTACCTATTATTCCTGAATCTAAAGGAGAACACTCAAAACATATTGATTGGACTGGCGCAATTTCATTAATGATAAGTATATTATTATTTATTTACCCATTATCTGAAGTACAAAAATATGGTTGGAATCCTAGGATTATAAGTATATTTATCCTATCATTTTTTGTGTTTACCTTCTTTATCTTTATTGAAAGAAATAAACAAAAGAATGAGCAATCACCGCTTATAGATTTATCTGTATTTAAAAATAGGTTATTTGTAATTGGAATTAGTTCAGTACTGACAATTTATATGAGTATGTTTTCATTTTTCTTTATCCTTAACTACTTTTTACACTTTGGCCTACATTATCATACGACAGATATGAGCTTGATTTTCTTGCCGATTGGTCTAGGTTTCTTCATTACTTCACTCTTATCTTCCAAAATAGTGAATCACTTTGGCTTAATGGTATTAAAAATTGGTGCACTGATAATGAGTATTTGTACATTTATACTCATTAAATTACTTTTAATTGATGCGCATAATTTATTTACTGTAGAGTATATAGTGCTTTTATTTGTCTACGGACTTGCACTGGGATTTGCTACAACACCTTTAGCGAACACCATTTTAAGCAAAATCCCTCAAAATTATATTGGAGTTGCCTCAGGACTGTTCACAACTTTTATGTATTTAGCTAATTCTTTAGCGGTTGTATGCATTAGCATCATATTCTCTAATAGTTTAAAAACTACTTTAGAAAAGGCCTCTTTTACAGGTTATGTACATGCATTTTCGAATTGTTTATTTATAATAAGTATACTTTCCTTGAGCTCATTTTTCATCTTTTCTATACATAACAAGATATACAACAAAAACTAAAAAATAGTACCTTTTTCAAATAAGAAAACACCTACTTTTATACAGTTATTTCAAGAAATTCGTTACTTCCATTCACCTAATGATTTTGTGACATCAAAATTTATAACAAATATGATTATTAAATATATTTTAGGTGAATCATTAATGTGTTAATTTCAATTAGAAAGTATCCACTTTGGTGTCTTAGTTTAAAATGGTAGCAACACTTAAAAGGATAACGCCAATAAGCCAAATGTAGATAATGATTGTATAAAATGAAACCTTCTTGCCATTCTGCTTTTCATAATTGTATATCTGCACCTTGTTTCCCTCAGCAGCTAGTTCTGAACTAGGGGTATCTGTATCTTCTTTAGTATTCAATTTTGTTCCTTCTGTATATTCGAATTACTTCATGCGTTTTTTTGTAAGAATACTGGTTACAGGGTTTCGGCTAGAAATGAATGTATCATCATTCTTGTAAGTAAGAACAGAATAAATACTATAGGAACTATCTGGCGAATAAGGTAAAACAAGTCTTATAATTAATACCATCCATAGCATGTATTGCCAACGTGGAGTTAATTTATTTCTAAACAAGACCTTGATACATAAGATTAGGACCACTAATAGGGTTCACCATACATGCCCATCAACTTAAGGATTTAGAATTACCCCAAAACGAGAAAATGAGCTTCTTTGTTATAAGTTAGTACAAAATTTCGTACTGGGGGTACTATAAAATTTTAGCTTAATAGGCATTGGAGGTACCCCTATAGAGTTAATTTGCCTTTTATGCAGGGAAACAAGCATTATTTTCGAATAGGTAGTTAGTAAGGTTAAGTAAAGGAGAGTAAATTGAAATGAGTCCATATGATTTAAAAATAAAAGAATATTTAAATGAAACTAAGATTAATGCGGAACATTTAATTTTGAACGAATCTTGTCATTCTGTTGAGGAAGCAGCTAAAGCTGTTAATGCGTATAAAGAAGAATTTGTAAAAAATATTTGTATGATGGATCAGAATGGAAATTTAATTGTAGCAATTGTAAAAGGGGAAGATCGTGCCAGTACATCTAGAGTAAGTAAGGCATTAAATATAGCAAGACCACGGTTAGCAACGGAAAATGAGGTATTAGAAGGAACCGGTTATCCAGCAGGAGGTGTCCCTTCCTTTGGGTATCGAGCTGAATTTTTAATTGATCCTAGAGTAACAGAATTGACTTATGTATTTACTGGAGGAGGTTCACCTAATTCTTTAGTGAAAATAACAGTTGAAGATTTATTAAAAGTGAATAAGGGGATAGTTGTACGAATAAGAAAATAAATACAGCAAGATAATAACATGAAATCAATAGCATGTATTTCATTAAAATCATACTTTCATTTCTTTAAACACTATAGAAACAACTTTATTATCACTTCACACCATGCCCATCAAACTAAAGAGAAATTGTATCTATAAAACGAAAAAAACGTTATTCTTTCTGTAGAATCATAGGAAAGGGTGACGTTTTTTTATGAATCTTTCGATTCAAGATGAATTACAACTATTTTCTGAAGAACTGTACCATCATTTAACCCCTTCTCTTTTAGACAAACTCGCAAAAGAATAAGGGTTTGTAAAAAGAAAACGGAAATTCTAAGGAAATGAATTAGCTACTATTTGTATCTGGGTAAGTCAACGTACAGCGAGCAATTCCCTTGTTAGATTATGTAGCCAATTACACGCAGCCACAGGCACCCTGATGAGTCCAGAAGGACTTAATAAGCGCTTTGATGGGAAAGCTGTTGAGTTTTTGAAATATATTTTTTCTGTATTATGGAAAAGTAAACTTTGTGAAACATCTGCCATTTCAAGCGCGACGTTTATGTACTTTCAACGAATTCGTATTTTAGATGCGACGATTTTCCAAGTACAAAAACATTTAGCTCATGCATATCCTGGGTCAGGTGGTTGTGCACAAACATCGGGTATAAAGATTCAATTAGAATACGACTTACACAGTGGACAGTTTCTAAACTTTCAAGTAGGACCAGGAAAGAATAATGATAAAACCTTTGGTACAGAATGTTTAGTTACCTTACGACCAGGAGATTTCTGTATTCGTGATCTAGGTTATTTTTCATTGGAAGACTTAGATCAAATGGATCAACGTGGTGTGTACTATATATCAAGACTGAAATTAAACCATACGGTGTATATGAAAAATCCGTCTCCCGAATACTTTTGAAATGGGACAGTAAAAAAACAATCACAGTATACCCAAGTTGATTTAGAGTACCTGATGAACACGTTAAAACCAGGACAAACGTATGAAATAAAAGAAGCGTATATTGGAAAGGACCAAAAACTATTTTCAAGAGTGGTTATCTATCGATTAACAGAAAAACAATTACAGGAACGTAGGACAAAACAAAGCTATACAGAAAGTAAAAAAGGAATTACATATTCAGAGAAAAGCAAACGATTAACTGGTATAAACATATATGTTACGAATACTCCTTGGGAGATTGTTCCGATGGAACAAATACATGACTTTTACTCCCTCCGATGGCAAATAGGGGTCACCATATCATTCTGGGAAAATTGTACGCTAAGAGATACTAACCCTTGGTGTTACAACCTTTTTAGAAACAATTACATGTTCAAAAAGATAAAAAACTAAGATTAATTGAACATTGATTTATTTACACACTTTATGAACATGATTATGGCTAGAAAATGTTGATATTATTGAGTTTTAACATCTGTTCATAAACATAAGGTTTTCTGGACAGATGTCTCTTAGCGTACAGGAAATGCTTCGAATGTGTCCAAATTGTGTCTAGACGTACAATTTTCCCGAAATGGTATGGTGAGGCCTAGTATGTTAATATCTATTGAATACGCCAATAAAGCAAAGGAAATCTTTGAAAGGCATGCTGGATATGAGGTGAAAGTTGCTTCGTGCGAGAACACATTAGGGACAGCTTGTATATTCTTAAAGCAATTTGAAAAAGCGGAAGAACATTTGAATCGTTCAATTGACCTTTTGCAAAAACATAATGAAGAAAAATTGATTTTAGTAGTAAGGCATAATCTAGGATTATTATATGCAACTCAAAACTTATCTACATTAGCCATTCGTCATTTATCAGAAGTGACAGAGAAGAATCCAGCGCATTTTAAAGCATTGTTTTTACAAGCACGTGAACACTATAAGCTAAGAGAAACAAATATTGCAAAAGAACTTATTGAAAAAGGATTAGCAGTTTGTATGGAATTAGGAAATGAAGAGTATGTATATCATTTCAATATTTTACGTTCTCTTAATGAAGATGAAGCAATTAAACTCTTAGAAGAAGAAGTGAAGAAAAGTATTTCTTACTTCAAAAAGCAGGGTTTATGGGATTTCGTAGAAGAATATGCAGAAGTATTAGCGGTTCGCTTCCGCAAATTGAATGAGCATGAAAAAGTTAGTGATTATTTCGATGTATGTTACAAAGCGAAACAAAAATTACTAAGCAAAGGGGCGTTAAAATAATGAAGAAGCTTGTGTTAGCGACATTAGGATTAGTTATAGCATTATCATTTATTAACAATACAGGTGATAAACAACATGCTCTAAAAAAGGAAGAAATTATACAATACTCACATGCTGATCATTTTTAATTGATACAAACAAAAGAGACCTCATTTTTGAGGTCTCTTTTGTTATAGGGTAATGACTCGTTTCCCTTTTATTGTAACAAGATATATAACATATTGCTATTTTGGATGTTGGTGTTATCGGGGTATATGTAGCAATGGAACCAAATCACGCAATAAGTATTAGCGGACATTTAAATAAGAAACACGAATAGTCCAGTCGTAGTCTATTTTTCAAGAACTACTCATACTGGGCAATAACATCTAAATTCCGGATATTATGTACACTTTATTAGCTACTTTCGAAGCGCGCTCCTAATTCGTGAGCGTTTCAGAAAGACACAAAGGATATTTTATGGCGCCAACCTTTTTCCCTAATTTGCATACTATCGTTATTGATACAATTTTAATCATTTAGACATCAAGGTTGATACTTTCTAGTAAAAATGATGTCCACTAATACTTATTTCGTGATTCTGTTCCATTACTACACAAACCCCACTTTCTACTGATTTTGAGGCTCCCCCATTTAACTTATCCATTTTACTGTCCGATTTATCTAAACTATCCTCTATACTAGCTAACTTAGTATTCATTTCTTTTAACTTTTCTAGAATCTGTTTTGCTAATTCCTTTTCTGTTTCCATGCATCTAGCCCCCCTATAATTTCTTTTTCGTTGTTACGAAACTCAGAATAAAACCCCTTCATTTCATTGCTAAAATCAGTTACCCCATTACGAAACTCTTTCACATCGCCCTTTAATTCCTTTACACTACTTGCTAACTCTCTTACGTCCTTATCCATTTCATATATCTGTTCCAGCAACTTCTTCTCATTTTCCGTCATGGCATCCAAACCTCCTAAAGTATTGTACAACCATTATAACAGCACCAATTGTGCCCAAAAGGGTTTCCCAAAAATTCGCTAAAATTATTCTGGCGACCTCCTAATAGGGGTCACCATACATGCCCATCAACTTAAGAATCCAAACAAAATGAACTTTCGTCCATATGAACGGAAAAACTCTTAAAGTATTTTGTGTCCTTAAAAATGAGCATACCAAATAAACCTCAATCAACCTAATTTTAAAAATTATGCAATTTTCTTTTGTTTTTCCAATCCACTATACTCATAAATAATACCCAGGATATCAAAGACTGTTTTCTTCTCATATCTGTGAGATTTACGTCCATTTTTCAGTAAGAGGCTGAATAGACGGCACAAGATTTTTGTTATTTCTTGAGTGGTTTGTTGTATAGCCTGATATAAGATGGATAGATGATCTTGTATCATTCCAATGGTTTTATATTCGCTTAATTCTTTTTGTTTCTTTTGTAAAATCAACTGTCGCATCTTAAACATAGTAGAAGAACATAGAAAAATAGCAATAAGTTTTCCGTAAATGTGACATTCCAATCGCTCTTAAATGTATACTTTTCTACTTTTTCGTAGTTTGTTAAAAATCCCTCACCAGAACCGCCACCACGGCTTTTTCTTCTTTTTCGCAGCAGCAGCAACTTCATCACGAAATTCCTGCATCTCACGAAGTATCTTCATCAACGCCTCATCTCGTGCTTCCAATCGTTTTTCTACTCTTTCATTATGCTGCTCTATGCTCACTTTAATTTCCTCGTTACTTTGCTTCGCTTGCTCACTCAATCGCTTCTCCATCGCTAACATACTCTGATTCATTTTTTGCGCCATAACGCCGTACTGTTCCTGTAGTTGCTGTTTAATGTGGAATGGCACTAAGTCAGTTTCCTCAGACTCTTCATGAATCAGATCCAGATTAACTTTTTCTATTTGCTGTGCAATCATCTTCGCTGCCTTCTCTAGCGTCATACCGTCATGCTTACTCAGTTCAATTAATTTCTCAATAACCATAATGTCACTGTCTGTGTATTGGCGTCTACCACGGCTATCTTTTTTTACAACAAATCCCTCTCGTTGCAAAACTTCCATGTACTTTCTAAGGGTGCTATCACTTATTCCTAGTCGTTTGTATACTTCACTAGCCGAATAAACAATTTCGTCCGTCATAACGTCACAACACCTCCTAGTGACAGTATTCCATGATGATTAAGAAATTCCTGCAAAGAAAAAGCCGTACATATGTAGGACTAAATAGCTTTAGCAATTTCTACAAGTAATCGCATAAACAATAGAATCATTTGCACCACTATATAGCCGATCCCTGCCCTTGAAATAAGAGAGAAGCCACATTCCTGGCTACCAACCATAATAAACAGTCCACCGCATAACGCTACAACGGATGAAATTAAATTTATAATCAAGAAGTTCATACAAATAAAAAATCCGCCTCTCGAAAAAAGGCGGATTTTTCTCAATTAGTTAAAATGGAATGTTTACTTCAAAAATATAATGCATTAAGATTTATTAGTCAAGAAATAGTTCTACTTGCAGAAGATTCACCATATATTAGTACTGTCCTTGGGAACACTCCAAATATAAAGACACTTTCAACCAAGGGGAGTGTCTTTATTATTTTCTATAAAGAAAGAGTATTCCTCCATCCAACCGAGAATACTCTTTCTTATTTTATTGAATATCGTCTATTTTAATAGCATATAATAAACTACTCCTGATATGATGCCATTTTATATACAGAAAAAGCATTCCAGTTCATCATCATCCTGGAATGCTTTTTCTGTCTTTTCAGTTATACAAGATAATTTTCTGCATATATATTAAATGGTTCAAGAGAAACCATGAAACCAGAGTGCTCCTTGGTCAAAAGTGCTCTGGTTTTTTATTTTTCATGTTCATATTACTTCTGAATGTTACATATAATACTATTGCAAACCAAATTAGAGATGTATTTCTTTGTACTGTTAAAAAAGATCATTCCTCACTCGCCAGAGGAATGCTCTTTTTCAGTTTACCAACATATACATAATCTTTATGTGCACCTTTTTGTGGATCTATGAATAAAAATAATAATAAGTCTTTACCATAATAAAATATAATTTTACACCAGGAAAAATACTGTTTTACTCAAAATAAGGGTCATCATTTTGAACTGACTCTGTAGGGTTAGAAACTGGGCTAGCAGCTGGACTAGAAACTAAATCTAATACATTTTCTAACTTGAATTGTAAAAGCATTTCTTGCTTTACAACAGTTTGTAGTGTTTGACGCACACTATTATTTAGCGTTAATAAATCTGGTAATGTTGTCGGCGGAGGAGTAACACCAGTAGATAATGTTCCTAATAAAAATTGAATTTTCTCCGCCTCACTATTAATAATATGGGCTAATGCCAGTTCCTCAAGAGCAATTGAAGCCACTATTAAAGAAATCGATTGTCCTGGAGTAATTGCTATTGTGGGCGTTATATTTGGAATATTCGCTTGAGACATACTCATCTCCCTTTCCTTTTTAGATTCCATACACTGTATGATTTTTTAAAGGATTTGTATCCTGTCCTATAGGGCCTATATTTTTCCAGGGATCAATTTTAGTAAAAATGTACCCTTTTATTGAATTCTAATTAATTTTATTTTGAGGTTATACGATTACTTGACGTCACATATATTAAAAATGACACCGAGAAGAAATTCATACAAAAAGGGTATCTTTACTTCAGAAAGATATCCTTTTTTCGTTTTACAGAGACGGATTCATTGGCAACATGTATATAAATGTGCTACACATCGAACCAATGTTAAAAACCGTATATTGTACGGATGCATTTGGACTTATTACAGAATTTAAGTTTGATGAATTGGTGAATATAAATTTTAAAAAAGCCGCCAACAGGACGGCTTTCATTGTTTACTTCTTAAAATACTTGTAAAACCATTTCCCTTCAGGTCTTTCATCCATCCAAGCTGTAATCTTATCGAGCTTGCCATTCGGCAACACTTCAGTTTGTAAGTACGCTATACCAGTTGATGGATCAGAAATAACTTGTCCTTTAGTTACACGTTCAGTCATAGCATTTAATACTTCAGGAACCAATGCGACGCCAAAACCACCTGATTTAACGTATTGATAACCGCCATTAGAAACAGTTTGTTCTGGCTGCTTCGCTTCTGTAAACCAAGATATGAGAAGAAAACAGTCTTTGATATCTTAGGCGTCGTCTACAACTTTTCTATGTCTCACAATCATGTAGCGTAATTTAAAAAATTGAAACCCAATAGGGTTTATTTGATATGCAATTTTTTAAAAAAATTACACGGGATCTTTAGAAAAAAGAAAAAAATCTCCCGTGAAATTAACTTATATAATCTTAGCTTGATGGGCATGAACTACAGCCCCTATTACTTTAAAAAGAAAGATGTTTACTTTATAATTACGCCTGTTTATAGCTCAGCGTTAAATATTTTATCTCCACTTTTTTAATTATATAATTTTCGTTCAGGGCTCCATTTCGCGTCTAAAAGAGAATTAATTATTATGGCAAAGATCAATCCCAAAATGAATCCGTAGAACGGATGGTTTTTAGAATAAACATTGGAAAAATGTAAATGCAAATAACTGTGACTATTAAATTGACTATGTAACCTAATTTCGGTCGATTTTTAAACATTTAGCATACCTTCTTTTTTTATTTAAGTTAAGAAATCTAGCAATATTTAATAATTTTATCCTTGTATTTTATCATAAATGACTTTATCTTTCTTCAACTCTTTTACTTGTTAGTTTAAGTGTATTATTTCACAATTCCAATAGATTAGAGTCTATTGAGACAGACATAAAATCGTGCAAAATAAAGACTCTTTAAGTCTCATAGGGGTACCGCCATATCGCTATCAAGCTAATAAAAAGAAATGCTCCGTAAAATGAAAAAATACGCTATTCTTTCTGTAGAATTACTCTCAAGGTTTTATAATGAACTGGATGACGAATTATCTTTGATTCGTAGCCGGATGCATAAAGTCATTCAGCTGACATTTCCGGAATTGGAACAGATTTTCACAACTAAGTCGGATTTTTTTAAAAATTTGTTCAGTTATCCCCTCACCCTGATTTTGTTCAGAACTTTTCAAAAACGGTTATGAAGAATCAGATTCGTAAGAATACCAATAAAAACATCTCAATCCGCATAGCAGAAAAGAAAGCTATGGAAGTAATTGAAGCTGCCAGGTATTCTTATCCAGCCGTACTTCAGGATGACGTTTTATTTGAACAACTCAAATCGTACGCCAAACGCTGTCAGGAGCTCCTTCATCAAAGAGAACAGTGTATCATGAAGATGGTACGATTAGCTGAAAGTCGCACAGAATATTCAATTACTCTTAGTTTTCTAGGAATAGGTCCCCCAATACGACTATACGTTTGTTAGCTGAAATAGGAGATATTACTCGCTTTAACAATAACAAGCAACTCAATGCATTTGCTGGTATTAATATACGCCGTTTTCAATCAGGTAAAACCATTTTTTAAGATAAAATCAATAAACGTGGAAATAAACATTTGCGGAAGCTCCTTTTCCTCATCATCAAGAACATGATTAAACAACGACGTTACGGACAAAATCACATTGCTGAGTATTACGATAAATTAAAAACGCAACCCTATAACAAATGTCATAAAGTTGCGTCCATTGCATGTGTAAACAAGTTCTTGAAGCTCCTCTTTCACCTTATTACACATGATATACACTATGATTATCGGTTAACGGCCTAATATCATAGTTTCATTCATCATATCTCACCCCTAGTAAAAAAACGAGTATATATTAGGGGATCTTTGGTATGCATGATAACAAGTATTTGTTCCTTCTGATATTTACTCCATTAAAAACCTAAAAATACAGGTTGACTAATCGTAAGAAA
>NZ_FNUW01000066.1:0-8168 GCF_900108285.1 Bacillus sp. ok061
TGAAGTTTTTAACAAACATAATATCGATATTATCCCTAAATATGTTAGCGAAGATTATAAGCAACATAATCCTTTTGTTGCTGATGGACGAAAAGCCTTCATGGATTTCTTTAAGGAGGATTTTGTTAAAAATCCTAATTCCTCTGCAGAGATTAAACGTGTAGTAGCTGAAGGGGATACAGTTGCTCTTCATGTACATTCTCGTACTAATTCTCAAGATAAGGGAGTTGCTATAGTGGATATATTTCGTATCAAGGATGGAAAGATTGTCGAACACTGGGATGTAATTCAAGAGATTCCAAGTGAAGCAGTTAATGATAATACGATGTTTTAGGTAGAAGGATATATATAAATTCAGATTTATAATAAAAAACTCCATTTTGATTAACCTTTTTTCAAAATGGAGTCTTTTTATTTTCCATATAAAATTAATAATACCCTTGATGTATGAGTCATATCATAGTAAAAACTCTTCTATAGGCAAGAAGAGTTTTTTAGTAAGTCTATAGCATTCTGGGAGAAATTAATGTTTTTATTATTAATAATGAAAAATAATTAGGATAAGAAGGGGAAAATAGCATGAAAATGAAAGTAATGAATTTAACAGGTTCAGTACTTGCAGCAACAAATGTTACGGGCAGATACAACTTTTAAAGATGTTCTTACTGATCATCATTTGGTCATATAAAGCATAAAAGAGAAAAATATCGTAGCAGGTTATAGAAATCGCATATATGGTTTCGGTGATAGTATTATACGTGGTTAAGTTGCTAGATTACTTTATCATTTTAGCCAAGATGGTTTTTAAAACATAATCAGTACGATTAAATGGGAGATATGAGTCATTGCTTATCGATGGTAAAGTAGACGTATATAATTTAAAAGGAAACCCATGCAACAATATAAATAATAATTTGTATGTGAACGTAAAAAATACCAAGATGGCCCTGAAGGGGAGGGGGGCTTGGTGTTTTTTAGCTAATATCACGATTTTTAAGGAATTTTCATATTCTGTTAACCGCACTAATATCAAGTTTTTTAATTCAATCGTTTCAATTTCGCAAGTGTATTCTTTATCTCTTTATCTTCCACATATCAGTGGGTAATCTTTGTATAATCTGATCTTATCTCTAAATCACAACTGTTACCCCAGTACCATCAAGTTAAAGTTTCATTTTATTTTGCTAACTTGATGGTGATGTGACGTAACCTTAATTATTTGGAAATTTAAAAAAGTCCCCTTAGTCATGTTAAAGGGACCTTGATCACGCAAATGATCTGTAAATCAATTCATTTTTGATAGACAGATCATTTGTATGATAATTTTTGTAAATAATTGCTGAATAGTGAATTTACATAAATGCTTTTAGAAGTTCTTGAATTAATGGGATTGCTCCACCTATAAATTTTAAAACTGCCATTGCGATTTCCATATTATTCTCTCCTCTTTTTTCGTATTAAGATGTGATAAATCTTTATAACTTCATTATAGTAAGCGTTTACAATTATAACAATACATTTCCGTATGCAATATTGCATATTTATACATTAGATCTCTATTATTCATTTTTTAATGGTACTATAGCGAGGTGAGAGTCTTTAAGGGTTCTCCTTAATAGGAGGAAATATGGAAAGAGTGCAAGCGATTTACAGTAATCAAAAATTTAAGAGTTGGGTTAAACAGGTATTAGCTGTAGGAGGAGTAATAGGGTGCTGTTATTTGGTGTTATATGTTTTCTGTTTCTTAGTTATCATGTAAATATTATACAACGAAACTAGTAGAGTCTTACCTAGAGAGGTAAGGCTCTTTTATTGTAAGTACCTGGAGATGAGCAAACTACATACAATATCTATCAGGTTTTTCAGATCACTTTGTATGGTTCCTTGTTTAGAACACTAATTCCTATCATTGAAACTAAATAAACTTCTATTTAAAAGTTTCAATTTATATTGAAAACAGAATTCTATTGATAAAAAATATGTTTTTACTAGATGCATATTAAAAAGACAAGTATAAATTATATTAGATTTTGGCAAAGTCTTTTTGACTTGGAAAAGGATTTAAATCTTACTTATAGATTTGATTCCTTTTTACATACTATAATCCTTATATTGCTACGTAAACATAATACAGTAATAATGATTTAAAAGCAAGAATTTTAGTAGCGGTACGTTCACACATTCATCAACTTAAGATTTTAAAGTAGCTCTTAAACAAAAAGCTTCTTTTTTTAATTGATTCATAGTAAACAAGAAAGGTTGGCAAATTAACAACTAAAGAGATTTCTTCAGGTAAGCTAATAAGTAATCTATCAAAAGGTCCTTTACAAAATTTATACATAAGTCAATTATAAGATCATGTAAATTTAAAATTATGTAAATATTATACATTTTTGTAAAAGACATTCATTGACACTTGTGTATATAAGTAACTATACTCGTTACATCAAATTGAATGTGTGATAATACGATTTTATTATTATTACAAACATGTAAATATAAAAATAGAAAATCCCAATTTGATAAATACAATGGTAGAGGTGTTTATTTTAATGAAGCACAAATTAATTGCAACAGGTATCCTTGCAGGATCTATATTATCCTATTCTTCTAATATTTTAGCAGATACTCATAAATTCCCTGATGTTCCTGTATGGGCTGATAAATCTGTTAATTATTTAGTTGATAAACAGGTATTGAATGGTTATCCAGATGGAACTTTTGGTTCAAATGACTCATTAGACAGAGCTTCGGCTACAAAAATTATGACAAAAGTTTTAGGGATACAAATTGATCCTAATGCAAAACCATCTTTTACAGATTCACAAAACCACTGGGCTACTCCTTATATTGCTGCTGCTGAAAGAGCTGGTATTGTTAAAGGGGAAGGTAATGGAATCTTCAATCCATCCGGAAAAGTAACTCGCGCTGCTATGGCTACGATGCTAGTAAATGCATATAAACTACAAAACACACTAAATTATAACGAGCAGGTTAGATTTGAAGATTTAAAAGGGCATTGGGGAGAAAAATATGCCAATATTTTAATAGATTTAAAAATTTCTAATGGTACCGAGAACGGTTGGCAACCAAATAGATTTATAACACGTGCTGAAGCTGCTCAACTTACTGCAAAAACAGACATGTTACAACAGAATTTAAACGATGAAAAAGAGATTATTACTGCTACTTCATATGAAGATTTAAATTTAACAGTGGCTTCGAAAATTACAGCTCAAGAGATTGATAGTTTTATTGCGAAATATCATTCGGATAGTCCTTTAGTTGGACATGGGCAAGATTTTATCAATGCGCAAAATCAATATGGCGTGAGTGCTCATTATTTAGCAGCGCATGCGATTTTAGAATCTGGATACGGAAAATCAGAAATCGCATATCAAAAACATAATCTATTCGGTCTACGTGCATATGATGGAGATCCGTTTAAATATGCGAAATACTTACCAAGCTACGGCGATAGCATTGCTTATAACGCTAATTATGTACGAGAAAGATATTTAGAAGAAAGTGGTATGTATTATAACGGGCCAACATTAACTGGCATGAACGTGAAATATGCATCAGATAAAGGTTGGGCTAAGAAAATTGCGGGTATTATGGAACGTATTAAACCGTTTCGTATAGAAGACTATACATATGCAAAAAAATTACCAAAGAATCCTGAAACATTAGATGTCGACGCGTTATCTAATGAAATTCCATATAAAGTGTATGCAGACGGTTCAAGCTCAAATGTTGTATCATCAGCTACTTACTATCAGGTACCTTATCCATTTAATTTAAAAATTAAAAGTAGACCAGATGTAGCTGTCGAGGAGAATAAAGTTGGTACAGTAACTTCTGGAACAACCATCTTTATTTATCGTGAAGATCCAAATGGATGGGTAGAATTCTCTTTTGAAGCGAATGGAGAAAAATACTGGACATTAAAAAGTAAATTAAGTATGTAATTAAAAAGATCTATTTCACTACTTTTAATCGATTAGATTATAATCTCATATAATTGAGAGACAATTTTTTTACTTTCTTAAAATAAAGTTATGTATACAAGAAAAGTTAGAGGATTATTTTCTCTAACTTTTCTTCGCTAGTATTTGAAATTAAAAAGATGGTGGAGTTACTCCAAATATAACAGTGACCTTGTTTAAAGAAGTGTTTTCCCATTTATGCTTTGCATAAGGTGGGATTTTAACACTATCACCTGTATTGAGAAATAAGACCTCATCATTTAGATATAGTTTTACTTGTCCTTCCATAATAAATGCTATTTCTTCCCCTTTATGTGCCACAGGCTCCATAGATGAAGCAGTTTGAGGTAACAGATTCATTAAAGCCAATTCTAGTGATCCATCTAAATTAGGAGATAATAGCTCATACGAAACATTGCCGCTTTCAGGAAAAGTTATTTTTTTTCTTTGGTTAGCTCTTACAACTAATTCTTCTGTATTGGTATCCTCTAAGAAAAAATTAAACAATGGAATGTTTAATGCTACAGAAATTAATTTTAGTGTTTGTAATGATGGATTTGTGATTCCTTTCTCAATTTGACTTAACATGGAAGGTGTTATATCAGCTAACTCTGCTAAACGTTTACTGGTTAATCCGGCACCTTTTCTAAATGCCATAATTTTTTGACCAACATTAATATTGTTCATATATGTAATCCCCTTTAAATAAGTGAATAAAATTAAATTTTAGTTAATTTTATTTACTTATACTTAATATATTGTTAATATATACTTAATTATAATAAAGTATGGTTAATTTTAAAACATCATATGTACATATGTCAGCAGCTGCTTCTCGTTTGAATAATACATATGCAAATAAAAGTTGCTGAATCTCATCCTCTATTTGTATATCTACCATGTGGAGTAGGAGTAGGAGTAGGATATGGTGATGTTTATTGTATGAAGATCATGTACATGTATTTTTTGCTGGAATTACCCATTCTCCGTATATGCTATTAGGTATGATGACCGGATTATATGATGGTATTCCCATACAAGATTCTGAATGAAAAGAATTCTAATAAGTAAAGAACAACTTAAGAGTAAACATCAATGCTGTATTATAAAATTTTTAAGGAAGTGAAAATATTATGAAATCAGCTTTAAATAGTATTATGATCTCCTCGATTCTTGCAGTAGGAGGGATCATTGCGCTTTTGTTTAATTTAATGGGGGATCAAGATTGGGTCTTGAATTGGGTAGGGGTATTGCTGGCATATCTATCTTTGAGTATTTTAATAGATTTATATAATAAAACCGTGAATTATAAAACATTTCCTAAAATACTAAAAAGAACTTTGTTTATTTCCTTTAATGTTACAGTATTAGGAATAATAATAGGGATAACATACCAACTATTAGGAAAGTGGAATCTTACTATAATGATGTATTATTGGTTGATAATATTATTACTACATTTAATTACTGTAATAACATTGGTCATTCTGGTATTTGTAAATCGAAATGGTAAAAATTATAGCTTACTATATAAATTTATTATACTTTTAAACATTTTCCTTACCTTAGGACCAGTATTATATCCTGTGGTTCTAACTATTATAGGAAATGGCATGAATGCCAGTGCAGGCCACTAATTTTCACCTAAATAGATTATTAAAATGATTAGTCCAAAAGTGAGTTTGGTTAAGCTAATGACTCTATAAGCAAATAGAATAATAAAAATAACAACATAAATTGGGATAATAAGATAGGAAGAGAATTATAACATGAAAATTAAGCTTAAGAAAAAGAGAATTATAAGTGTATTGTTGGCTATTACATTAGTAGCAATAGGGTATTACATGTTTCAATCTATTACGAATCCTAAGCTGGTAAATGCGAAAGAGGCAAATAGTGTTCAACAAGTGAGCAGTCTACCTAAAAATGAATTGAAAAAATCCATACCTAATCGTTTTGATGGTAAAGAAAGAAAAGTTGCATATTTAACTTTTGATGATGGACCAGGAAAATATACAGCTAATTTATTAGATGTATTAAAGAAAAATGATGTGAAAGCAACATTCTTTTTAATTGGCGATAATGTGAAAAGGTTCCCAGATTTAGTGAAACGAGAGCATGTAGAGAACCATTATGTGGGTATGCATAGTATGACACATAATTTTAAAAAGTTATACACCAATCAGGAATATGTGAAGGAAATGAAAGAGGATCAATCTTTAATTAGAAATGTTATTGGAAACTCTCCGAAATTAACACGCCCACCATATGGATCAATGCCTGGATTAAATGAATCACTTCGAAATGAAGTGGTCGGAAATAATTTAAAAGTATGGGATTGGACAATTGACTCTCTAGATTGGAAATATAATAAACTACCTGTGGATGTAGCGGCCGCAAAAATTGTTCAAAATGTTTTAGCAGGTGCGACGTCTTCAAAGGAAATTGTTTTAATGCACGATATTCATCCACAATCTGTTGCGGCAGTTCCAGCAATTATAAAAGGATTAAGAGAAAAAGGGTATGAATTTGAAGCTTATGATGAGAATAATCATTTTTCAATAAACTTCTGGCATGATAATCGTATATAAAAAGATATGTATTAGTTAAAAGAAAATCAGAATGGAATAAGCAATTCATATAGGGTTTAAATATTTGTAAGAGCGTGTTTAGATAGATAAAAACACGCTCTTTTTACTAGACTATTTTTTATTGTAGATTAAAGTATAGACTTTCTTATTTTAGAAAACTTTATAAGATTTTCTCATTCATTCCTACATAAACGTTGGATATTTCGCATGTTTGTCTAGAGTGAAAAGAGCTCATAAAAAACCGCCATTATTCTTCATATATTTGTACCACAATTATTTTGTTTATGTGGTTAAAACTAGTTTTTAAGAAGCATATGCTTTAGTAACTGCAGAAATTCTTTATCACTTTTATCATCTTTTATATAATCCTGTTCGTAGTTGAAAATCATTCGTACTAACATAAAAGCTGTTAGTGGTAATGGTACCTTATGCAAGGCTCCTTGCTGATAACCTTTTTCGAGCAAATTACTTATCATTTTAATTGCTTCTTCTTCAGATTTTTTAAAACAAGCTGTAATTTCAGGTGAATGGTACTCTTTATATTCTTGAAAGAGTGTAGAAACAAATGGATCTTGATGATATTCTAGGCTGATATAATGAAGGATTTTTTGTATTCGAAGTAAAACATCTTTTTCCTCTTTATATAAATTAAATAGTTGTGAACGTATAAGCTGAATATGACGCATATAGCAGTCACATAATATTTCAGTTTTATCTGTATAGTAATAATAAATAGTACCTTTACCAACTTTAGCTTTCTTTGCAATTTCATCAACCGTTGTGCTACGGACACCACGCGTAGAGAACAGTATTGTGGCAGATTGAATGATTTTCATTTTTTTATTTTCTTTTTCTAATTTGATCATTGTCTACACCCTATCTTTGAAATATTTAGCGATGTTTTCTTTCATTACATTCTGTATTAGTTCATTTTTAATTTTGTAACTCCTAATAGAAAGTCCTCTATTTGCTTCTTATAGAATAACATACACCAGTCTGATTTCTAGCATATAACTATAATAGAATGTAACTTTATAACTTAGTAATAAAGTTGAAAGTTTGAGGTAATAATTTTTTAATCGGACGATGAGAATTTAAGTGAAAGGGGACAGTGATTTCTTTCTTGATTAAATTATTTGATTTTTTATTCAATTCATTTTATTATATAAACATGACTAAAAGGTGTTTTTAGTCGGATTTTTTTACGGAAAACCGACTGATATTTGATTTTAGTCGGTTTCTATACTATTTGAGAGAAGGTAGACACTATGTGTGGAATTGCAGGGTGGATAGACTGGTCTAAAGACCTGTCTCATGAACAAGAAACGTTAAAAAAAATGACAGATGCTATCATTCACCGAGGACCAGATGCAGAGGGGCATTGGTTTTCAAAACGAGCGGCATTAGGTCATCGACGTCTCATCGTCATTGATCCTGAAGGTGGCCTTCAACCTATGCTGTATAAAGATGGAAATGATACGATTGGCCTTACGTTCAATGGAGAAATTTATAACTATCAAGAATTACGTAAAGAACTTGAGGAGAAAGGTCATGAATTTCAGACCAAGTCAGATACAGAGGTATTACT